>JBKBVC010000047.1:0-8501 GCA_046289805.1 Tabrizicola sp. | reverse complement strand
GCGCCTCGGGCACCGGCGCCGCCAGGGCGGGCAACCGCAGGGGCCGCCCGCTGCCCTCCCGCCCCGGCCGCCCCGACGGCCGCGCGCGCATCGACCTCGTGGCAACGCTCAGGCAGGCCGCCCCCTGGCAGGTCCTGCGCAAACGCAGCGACCAGCACGACCGCGCACTGATCGTCCACCGCTCGGACCTGCGGCTTAAGCGTTACAAGGAGGTCTCCGACCGCGTCCTGATCTTCGTCGTCGATGCCTCGGGCTCTGCGGCCATGGCCCGGCTGGGAGAAGCCAAGGGCGCGGTCGAGCTGATGCTCGCCCAGGCCTACAGCCGACGCGACCACGTCGCCCTCGTCGTCCTGAGGGGCCAGCAGGCCGACCTCGTCCTGCCCCCCACCCGCAGTCTGACGACCACCAAGGCCCGCCTGCGCGGCCTGCCGGGCGGAGGTGGCACGCCGCTCGCCTCGGGCCTTGCCGCGGCGCTCGACACCGCACTGCGCGCCCGCAGGCAAGGCATGACCCCCAGCCTCGCGCTTCTCACCGACGGCCGCGCCAACATCGCGCTGAACGGCCAGCCCGACCGCGTGCAGGCGCAGGCCGACGCAGAACGGATCGCCCAGGCCATCCGTGCCGCAGGCATCTCCGCCGTCACGCTGGATGTCGCCAACCGCCCGCAGCCCGTGCTGGCGCAGCTGTCCAGCCTGATGAACAGCCGCTATGTTCCGCTTCCCCGCGCCGATGCCCGGGCGATTGCCGCAACCCTGACCTGACATGACCCCTGCAACGCTCCCTGCCGACTGGCCGTTCAAGGCCTGCTCCAGCCTGGTCCCGTCCGGCCGCAACCGCTTCTGGGTCGCCGACACCGGCCCGAAGGACGCCCCCGCGCTTCTCCTCCTTCACGGCACCGGCGCCTCCGGCCACAGTTTCCGCCGCACCGCCCCCGGCCTTGCGCAGCACTACCGCACCGTAATCCCCGACCTGCCCGGTCACGGCTGCTCGGCCACGGGCTTCCGGGGCCGCCTTGGCCTTGACGCCATGGCCGAGGATCTCTGGACCCTGTGCGACACGCTGCGCATCAAGCCCCAGGCCATCATCGGCCATTCCGCCGGCGCGGCCATCGGCCTGCGCATGGCGGAACTGCGGCCCGTCCCGCAGGTCATCGGCCTGAACGCGGCGCTGAGAGAGTTCGACGGCCCTGCCGCCTTCCTGTTCCCGGTCCTCGCCAGGGGCCTTGCCACGCTTCCCTTCGCCGCCAGCGCCATCACCGCTGTCTTCGGCCGCCCCGGCACGGTGGACCGCATCCTTGCCGGCACCGGCTCACCGCTCGACCCGGAGGGCCGCGCGCAATACCTGAGGCTCGTCCGCGACCCGGACCACGTCACCGGCGCGCTCGGCATGATGGCCGACTGGCGGCTGCAACCCCTCCTGAACCGCCTCCCGCAGACGGCCACGAAAGTCACGCTGATCGCCAACGAGGGCGACCGCGCCGTGCCCGCGCAGGTCTCGATCGACGCTGCCAGGCGCATACCGGGCGCCCGGCTGCACCTGCTGCCGACGCTCGGCCATCTTGCGCATGAGGAAGCGGAGGACGGCCTGTCAGGCCTGATCCTGGACAGCCTCGGCCAGGCCTGAAGCCGCAAAGATCATCGGTGCGTGCCTTTCGAGATAGATGCGCAGCCAGGGCGTGAAGGCTTCCGGGCTGGCCGCGATCTCGGCCCGCAGCACGTCCAGCGACACCCAGCGCACCGCCTGGACCTCGTCGGGGTCAAGCTGCATGTCCAGGGGCCAGCCGGCCTCGCCCACGAAGACCTCGACCACCTCGTGCTCGATCAGGGGCTCGCGCCCGCCCGGAACCTCGGCGCGGTATTCCACTTGTCCGACGTGCCGCAGCGCCAGCCCGCAGATCCCCAGCTCCTGCCCCAGCCGCCGAACCGCACATTCCGCCGGGTCCTCGCCCCAGATCGGATGCGTGCAGCAGGTGTTCGCCCAGAGACCCGGCGTGTGATACTTCCCCGCCGCCCGCTGCTGGATCAGGATCTCCTGCCCGCGCAGGACGAAGACCGAGACCGCCGGATGCCGCAGGCCCTGCCGATGCACCGCCAGCTTGCCCACGGGCACCAGGGCCCCCGAGGCATCCCAGGCCGGAATCGGCAGGTCGATCGGTTCCATCACGACCATTGCGGACTAACCACTCCCATCAGGTGCATGACATTCTTCACCCCGATCTTCAGATGGGCCAGCGGGCGCGCCGCGACAAGCTTCTTGTTCATGTAGGCCTCAAAGGTCAGGCGCTGCACGTCGATGTCGTGGCAGAGGCTCACGAACCGCTCGCGCCGGTCGTCGCTGCGATAATAGGCATTCTGCATCGACCGCAAGACCTTGAACACGGTCCCGTGCTCCTTGAGGAACATCTTCCGCGCCATCTTCAGCTCGCTGGCACGGCCCGTCCGCAGCAAGGCCTGCGCCGCCGTCGCCGCCGCCCGCCCCCCGGCCATCGCGTAGTAAATCCCCTCGCCCGAGGACGGCGCAACAACCCCCGCCGCATCCCCGGCCAGCACCACATCACGCCCATTGTCCCAGCGGTCGAGCGGCTTCAGCGGAATCGGCGCGCCTTCGCGCCGGATCGTCTCGCAGCCGGTCAGCCCCGCCATGGCACGCAGATCGGCCGTGGCCTTCTTCAGGTCCACCGTCCCGTCCTCGGTGCCCATGCCGACGCTGGCCCTGTCGCCATGCGGAAAGACCCAGCCATAGAAATCGGGGCTGATCTGCCCGTCATAGACCACGTCGCAGCGCACCGGATCATAGGTCGCATTGGCCGCCGGGGCCTTGATGATCTCGTGATAGGCGATGACATAGGGGATCCGGTCGCCCCCCGGCACCTCGGCGCGGGCGACACCCGACTTGGCCCCGTCCGCCCCGATGACGACCCGGCAGGCGCTGCGCCGCTCCTGCCCGGAGGCCTTCTCGCGCCAGACGACGTGGGTCGCCGCCGCGTCCCGCTCGATCCGCAGGAAGGTGCCGGTCAGCCGCTCGGCCCCCACCATCCGCGCGCGATCGCGCAGGAATTCGTCGAAATCCTCGCGGTCCACCATGCCGACATAGCCGCCCTCGATGTGGATATCGACCGCGCGGCCGGTGGGAGAGATCATCCGCGCCGTCCTGATCCGGGCGACGATAAGGTGGTCAGGGATGTCGAAATCCCGGATCAGCCGGGGCGGGATCGCGCCGCCGCAGGGCTTGATCCTGCCGTCCCGGTCCAGGAGCGCGACCTTGCAGCCCGCCCGCGCGAGGTCCTCGGCGGCCGTCGCGCCGGAAGGTCCGCCACCCACCACGAATGCGTCATACATCCCTATTCTCCCGGAACCAGGTGCGGCGCGGGCGCGCGTAGGCGGCCCCCGTCAATGATCCGCCAGGCCATCAGCCCGGCAGCAACGAACAACAGCGCCTCCAGCAGAAAGACCATCCCGAAGGCATTGGCGGTGGACCCCGCCAGCCGCAGCGCATCGACCAGCGCCGCGCCCGCGAAGCCGCCAAGGCCCTGCGCGATCGCCTGGCTTGCGCCCCAGACGCCCATCCGTGTCCCCTCGCGCCCGGTGCGGCCCTGACCCGCCAGCTGCATCATCGCGCCGATCGAGGCGATGGCGAACATGCCCGAGAACACGCCCAGCACGGCCACCGCCGGGGTGAGCAGATCGACGCTGACCTGCCCCAGCGCCGCGATCGCGACCAGCATCACCGCCGATCCCAGACAGCCGCCCACGACCCAAGCCCGAAGGGACCCGATCTTCAGCCCGGATACCGCGATGCCCACGGCCAGCATGCCCACGAACATGCCCCCATGCTGCGCCCCCGACAGGCTGGTGGATGCGCCCGGCGTATAGGCGAAGACCAGGCCCGCGTAGGGCTCCAGGATCAGCTCTTGCAGGAAGAAGGCGGTCATCGACAGGAAGATGAACAGCGTGAACACCCGCGTCCGCTTCTCGGCCCATACCTCCGCCAGCCCTTGCCGCAGCGGGGTCTCGTCGGGCAGACGCGCCGGGATCACCCGCCGCTCGATGCCCCGGATCGCCAGCGTCGTCAGCACCACCGCGCCGACCGTGACCACGCACACGATCGCCATCAGACGCGCCGGGCTGTAGGGGTCCAGCATCGCGCCGATCACGCCCGAGGTCACCGCGATCCCGAAGATCATCATCAGCCAGGTGATCGTCGCCGCCGCCGCCCGCCGCGACGGCGCGCAGCCCGATGCCAGCAGCGCCAGGAGCGAGGTGCCCGAGGCCCCCGCGCCCATCCCGATCAGCAGGTAGGCAAGGACCGACCCCGCCAGCCCGATCCCCTGCCCCGCCGTGCCCAGCGCCACCACCAGCGAGGCAAGCGCCGCCCCGGCGGACAGCACCGCCATGCCGCCGATGATGAACCGCGTCCGGTTTCCCTGAGCATCCGACAGGAAGCCCCAGCTTGGCCGGGTGATCTGTACGAAGGAATGCAGCGCCACCAGCGCGCCCGAGAGCAGCGCGGGCAGCGCCAGTTCCACCACCATCAGCCGGTTGAGGGTGGAGGTCGTCAGCACCACCACCGCCCCGATGCACAGCTGCACCAGGCCAAGCCTCACGATCTGGACCCAGGACAGCGTCATGCCAGCCCCCGGATCGCAAAGGCGGAAATCATCATGCCGGTGACATAGAGGACGACGCCCGTCCCGTTGTACCAGGGCGCCTTGCCCTTCGGGTCGCGGAACAGGACCCGCATTGCCGCGACCTGCGCCAGCAGGACCGCCAGCACCGCCAGCGCATGCCAGGGCTTGCCCCAGATCATCAGCAGCGCAATCACCAGAAGCTGCGCCATGCCCATCACCGTGCAGGCGATCTTCGCGGCCACCTCCGGCCCCAGCACCACGGGCAGCGAGCGGACCCCATGCTGCCGGTCGCCCTCCAGCGCCTTGAAATCGTTCAGCGTCATGATTCCGTGCGCGCCAAAGGCATACAGCCCCGCGATCACCAGGTTCTCGAACCGCGGCGCGGTCCCCAGCAGGACCGCCGCGCCGGTGAACCACGGGAGGCCCTCATAGCTCAGCCCCACCAGCCCCGGCCCCCACCAGCCCGAGCGCTTCAGCCGCACGGGTTCGGCCGAATAGGCCCAGGCCGCGATGACCCCGACCACGGTCGCCCCGAAGCCCCAGGGGCCAAGCAGCCAGCCCACCACCAGCGACAGGACCGTCATCGCCAGCGCGATCCAGAGGCCCCAGCGCCCCGGGATCCGTCCCGAGGGGATCGGCCGGTCGGGCTCGTTGATCGCATCCACATGCCGGTCGCACCAGTCGTTCGCCGCCTGACTCATCCCGCAGACGATGGGTCCGGCCAGCACCATGCCCAAGAGGACGGTGGGCCAGTTCGCGCCCAAGGGCACGCCTGACGACACGGCGCCACACAGGAAGGCCCAGATCGGCGGGAACCAGGTGATCGGCTTGATCAGCCGCAGCATCGCGCGCGGCTCGGGCCAGCTTTGCGGGGGGTGGATGAGTGCGTCGCTCATGTGTCAATTTAGCCTGACACTTTCGAGTCTGGCAAGGATTACATTGCCGCGCCCCTGCCGCACCGCGCCGCCCCTCCCCCTCGTGGCGAGGGGATGGGGGTGGGGGCTAGCCCGCTATGATCTCGAAGCGGCAGGCCGGATCGCCACAGGCGCAGCAGGCGGTCTCGCGCAGTTCGACCTCCGGCCAGACCAGCCGCCCGTAAAGCCTGCGGAACACCGCCACATGCCAGATGCACTGGGGTCGGTCCGCCCGCCAGCCCGCCACCAGCGGATTGCGCGCGACCGACAGGACCAGGGGTCGGAGCGACTCCACCCGGAAGGCCCCGGTCCCGGCGAAGGTCCAGGCATGCCGCGCGATTGCCTGCGTCAGAACCGGCGCGGCAAGGGCGCCCGGCAACAGCCGCAAGGCGCGCTGCGCCAGTTTCGGAATCCGGAAGGTCAGGATGTAATCCCCCGTCGCCGTGCCCGCCTCCTCCAGCAACTGCCCGGCGGAGGGAGACAGTCGCCGCAGCGCCTGATGCACCGCCGCGCAGTCGGCCTCGGGCAGCATCCCG
This sequence comes from Tabrizicola sp., assembly GCA_046289805.1. Taxonomy (GTDB): domain Bacteria; phylum Pseudomonadota; class Alphaproteobacteria; order Rhodobacterales; family Rhodobacteraceae; genus Tabrizicola. Next base: position 2,424 of record JBKBVC010000047.1, on the reverse strand, counting down.
GCATCGCGCGGGGGACGAGGAACCCGCGCCTCGGCCAGCACGGCAGACAGCAGCGCCCCCTCCCCCCGCCGCTCCAGCACATCGACCAGTTGCAGGATCGCGTTAGGGCCGATCCGGCCGGGCTCCATTACTCCGCCGGCTCCTGCATCTGCTCGCGGCCCCCGCCGCAAGCCATCGGCCCCAGGTCCGGCACCGCGCGCTCGGCCGCACGGTCGTCCGAACGGGCCTTCATCTGCGCCTTCACCGCCGCCCGCCGTTCCGCCGCCTTCGCGGCTTTGTCAGCCGAGGCCTCCCAATCCGCCATCTGCGCCTCGGCGATAGTGCGCGAGGTATCGAACCCGAACTCCAGGTTGTCGCGCTTCACCGGCTTGAAATAGCCATGCTTGCCAAGGTCATAGAAGCTGCGCTGCACCCCGGCCTTCAGGAACGCCTTCAGGCAGCCGAGGAGATACCGCCGCCGGAACCCCGTCCCCCGCCAGGGGTAATGGAACAGCGCCTTCTTCATGTAGAAGCGGCGGTAGTTCTTCAGCACCCCCTCCAACAGCGCCCCGCGGGTCATCGCGGCGGGCTTCATGATCGGCGTGACGAAATTGTATTTCGAGAAGTCGAACACCTCGACCTGATCGCGGATTTCCTGGAACAGCGGCGTGAAGGGCCAGGGCGTATACATCGACCAGTTCGCCAGATCCGGCTGCCAGTCCCAGGCCATGCGGTAGGTCTCTTCCAGCGTCTCGGGCGTTTCGTTGTCGAGGCCGACGATGAACTGCGCCTCGGTGAAGATGTCCGCCTCGCGCAGAAGCCGGATCGCCTCCTTGTTCTCCTCGACCTTGGTCTCCTTGTTGAACAGGTCCAGCTTCAGCTGCGCCGCCGCCTCGGTCCCGAGGCTCACATGCACCAGCCCCGCCTCGCGGTAGAACTTCAAGAGATCCCGGTCACGCCAGATATCGGTGACCCGCGTGTTGATGCCCCATTTCACCCGCTTGTTGAGACCCCGGTCGATCAGCTCCTGGCAGAACTCTACGAACTTCTTCTTGTTGATGGTCGGTTCCTCGTCGGCCAGGATGAAGAACCCGATCCCGTGATCCGTCACCAGCCGCTCGATTTCGTCGGCCACCTTCTTCGGGTCGCGGACGCGATAATCCCGCCAGAATTTCCATTGCGAGCAGAAGGAACAGGTGAACGGACAGCCCCGCGCCATGTTCGGGATCGCGACCTTCACGCCCAGGGGGATGTAGATGTAGCTGTCCCAGTCCAGGATCGACCAGTCCGGGTCGATCCCGTCCAGATCCTTGACCGTGGAGGCGGCCTGCGTCGCGACGATTTCCCCATCCTCCACGAAGGCCAGACCCCTGATCTTGCGCCGATCCGCAGGCCAGCGGCCATCCCGCACCGCCTCGGCGAGCGCCACCATGATCTCCTCTCCTTCGCCCCGGACGATCACATCGACCCAGGGCGCCTCGGACAGGACCTGCCGGAACATGAAGGTCGCATGCACGCCGCCCAGGACGCGCAAGGCGCCCGGCGCCACCTCCTGCGCGATCCGCAAGACCTCTTCGGCTTCGTAGATCGAGGGCGTGATCGCCGTCACCCCCACGATGTCCGGCTGCAACTCCCCGAGCTTTGCCCGCAGCACCTCCGGCCCCAGGTGATAGGTCATGGCATCGAGAAAATGGATGTCACCGAACCCCGCCCGCTTCAGGCTGCCGGCCAGATAGGCCACCCAGGCCGGGGGCCAGTTGCCCGCGATCTCGGCGCCGCCGGAGTGATAATTCGGATGGATGAAGACGATGCGCATGGGCGACACCCTCCGTGCCAAGGCAACCGCCGCAGGGGCGGTGTCAACCCAGATTGACAGTCGGGCCGTTGGACCGACTTGATCTGGATCAAGCCTGGTCGCTGGATTCCTTGTTCAGGATGCCGAATTTGCGCAGCTTCACATAAAGCGACTGACGCGAGAGGCTGAGGAGTTCCGCCGCCGCCGCACGGTTGTTGCCGGACATTTCCAGCGCCGCCTCGATGCACATCTTCTCGATGATCTCGGTCGTCTCGTCCACGATCTCCTTCAGCGTGGAATAGCCGATCAGGCGCATGACGTTGCGCAGGCCCTCGTTCTCGGCGCCGGGGGCGGAGGGCCAGACGATGCTGTCCTTCAGCACCGCGTCGCGCGCGACGATGGCGATGATCTGCTTGCCGCGGTCCTGGAACAGCGTGGCCGACAGCTCGACCGAGACCTCGCCCATGTAATCGGTGTTCAGCCGGGTCCGGTAGTGCCGCAGGTGGCCCAGACGCTTGACGTTGTCCAGCAGCACCTTCAGGTCCACCGCCCCGCGCGACAGGAAATCTGAAAAGGCCCGGTCGATCACCACCGACTGGCTGTGGCTGTCGGTCAGGTTCAGGAAGGCCTCGTTCGCGGCCTTGATCGTG
>JBKBVC010000450.1:0-1829 GCA_046289805.1 Tabrizicola sp. | reverse complement strand
AGTCGTGGTGGCCGACGAAATAGCCCCAGACCAGGATCAGCGCCGCGATCAGCAGGATCAGGAAGGACAGCCAGCGCGCGAAATGGTCCATCTGCGCGACCAGCGGCGTGGTCAGGCTTTCGACCCCCGCCAGCAGCCCGCCGATCCGGCCGATCTCGGTGCCCTGCCCCGTGGCCACCACCAGCCCCTTCGCGGTGCCCTGCGTGACCAGCGTCCCCGACCACAGCATCGAGCGGCGGTCGCCCAGCGGCACGTCGGCCCCGACCGGCCGCGGGTCCTTGTCCACCGGCACAGACTCTCCGGTCAGGATCGCCTCCTGCGCCGCCAGCCCCCGCGCCTCGATCAGCCGCAGGTCGGCCGGCACCTTGTCGCCCGCCTCCAAGAGCACGATGTCGCCGGGGACGAGGTCCGCCCCCGACACGCTGACCCGCGACCCGTCGCGCAGGACCGCCGCCTTCGGCGCCAAGAGCGAGCGGATCGCCCCCATCGCCGCCTCGGCCTTGCCTTCCTGGATGAAGCCGATCACCGCATTGGCCAGCACCACGGCCAGGATCACCCCGGTGTCCACCCAGTGCTGCAGGCCCGCAGTTACGGCCGCCGCGCCAAGCAGCACATATATCAGCACGTTGTTGAACTGCGCCAGAAACCGGACGACCGGCCCGCGTGCACGCGCCTCGGGCAGGCGGTTGGGCCCGTATTCGGCCAGCCGCCGCGCCGCCTCGGCAGAGGTCAGCCCTTCTGCCCGGGCCGCGAAGGCTTCAAGCGCGCCCCGGACGGTCTCGGCGTGGATGGCCGGAGTGCTCTCTGCTGCCATGTCCCTGATCCTTTTGTCTAATCAAGGGACCGCATCCAGAATTGCAAGGGTTTCTCGGTCTCTTCCGTGTCGCCGAGATCCCTCCAGCTGAAACGGGCGACCACGCCGGGCATTGGATCATAGCCCCGGCCGCGCCAGAAGGCATCGTTGCCGCGATAGACCGCCGGGCGGGCCGGGTGATCCTCGGGCCGGATGACCGAGCAGAAGGCTACGTGGGTCCGCCCCAGCGCGCGGGCATGGGCCTCGCGCAGGTCGATGAAGCGGTGGCCGAGGCCGATACCGCGATAGGGCCGCAAAAGCACCGATTCCGCGCCGTAGAGGATCTTCTCGACCGGGATCCCCATCTCGCGGAAGGGGGCCGAGAACTCGGGCGCGTGGTCCTCCATCGGCGTCGAGGTCGAGGCGCCGATCAGCCGGCCTTCGTGGAAGGCACCCACCAGAAGCGCGCCGGGATTGTCGCGGTAGGTGGCAAGGTATTCGCGTTCGTAGTCCAGCGAGCCGTCGTAGAGGTAGGGCCAGTCGCGAAAGACCGTGATCCGCAGCTGGGCCACCCCGTCGAGGGCGGCTTCCAGTTCGGGGCCCTTCAGGACGCGGACGTCGATGTCGTCGATGTTCACTGGCTGACCTGCCGGATCCAGTCGTTGAGATTGTAGAAGGTGGTGATGCGCGAGATCAGGCCATCGCGCACCTCGAAGAACCCGCCAGCGGGCAGGATGTAGGTCTGGCCCTTCGCCTCGGGCAGGCCGGGGTCGGTCTTGAGATACTGGCCGTGGACCACGAATTCCGCTGCCCCGCGGCGGCCGTCGTCGGTGGCGAAGATCACCATGTCCTTCAGCTTCTCGCGGTAGCTGACCCCCATGTGACGGCAGAACTCGGCGAACTTCGCCTTGCCGATCCGGTGTCCGCCCTCGTTCACCCGGTGTTCGATGTCGTCGGTAAGGCAGGCAAGCATCTCCTCGGGCCTGCCGGCGTTGAAGGCTTCATAATAGCGGCGGATCAGGGCAATGGTCTCGGC
>JBKBVC010000046.1:0-8515 GCA_046289805.1 Tabrizicola sp. | reverse complement strand
CGAGATCAGGCAGTTGCGGTCGGGATGGTTTGCCCCGACGACGGGATCCATCAGCCCGGACTTCACCATGAAGTCGATCTGAGGCGCCATCGAATGGTCCTCGTTCAGCTGGGTCAGCTTGCCGCCGCGGAACAGGAACAGGGGCGAATCGCCGATCGAGATCCACCACAGCCGGTTCTCGATCAGCGCCGGCACCACCAGCGTCGCGCCCATGCCCTCGGTCTCGGGGTGGGTTCGGGTATGCTGGCGCAGGGTCTCGTTCGCCAGATCGGCCACGTTGCGCAGGATTTCCGGGGCCCGCGCCTCGAAGGCGTGAACATCCGCGAAGTGGAACTTCAGCTCGCTGAAGACCTCGGTCAGGACGATCTTGGACGCCACGTCGCCGGCCGCATGGCCGCCCATGCCGTCGGCCAGCACGACAAATCCTGCCTCGGCCCCGACCGGGAAATCGGCGGTTATCGCGTCCTCCTGGTAGTCCCGCGCGCCCTGGCTTATCCCCGACGCAACGTCATAGCGTGGCTCACGCGATCGCCATATCATCCGCGTCCCCTTCGGACTCGACCGCCGACCAATTGAAATCGGCTGTACACAACACTTTCAACACCAGGGTCGTTTCTCCGATCTGGATCTCGTCACCATCGCCGACGACGGACGTTGACAGAAGGGGCTTGCCGTTCAGACGCACGAGGTTCGACTTGCCCCCGTGGCCGAGGTGGAACTGATGGGTCATCGGATCATAGGCGATGGCCGCATGATGCTGGCGCGAGATCGCCATGTCGCCGAAGTCGAGCGAGATGGTCTGATCCGACCCGCGTCCGATCTGCGAGACGCCGCGCATCACCGGAAAGGCCGCGCCGCGACCGGGACCGGACTTGATCACCAGCCAGCCGGTCGGATACATCACCACGCCCGACTTGTCGCCCGGCTCGATGGTCTCTTCCATCCGGCCCTCGTCGAACAGCGGAACGACCGAGGCCGGCTGCGGCTCGAATCCCAGGACGCGGGTTTTCGTGCGGGTCGCCCGCCGACGGGCCCCGGCATCCGCGGCGATCTCGCGCGCTGGCGTCGGCGCGGCTGCGGGTGCAGGTGCCTCTTCCTCGATCTCCCAGATGTTGACCGTCGGCGCCGGGCCCTCCTTGGCCACCACGGCGCTGTTCGGGGTCTGGGTCAGGACTTCGGGGGCACCGCCGGCCAGCTTGGGGAAGCGTCCGGCCGCCGGCCCGCTGCCAGCAGCGACGGCATCGATCACGGCCCTGGTGGCCTGGATCTCTTCGGCCTCGCTACCCGGGAACCGGGCGGCCCGCGATGCCCTGGACTTGCGCCGAAACAGCCAGTCGAAGAATTTCATGTCCCCTACTCCACCCCGGCACGTTACCCGGGTTCATCCGACATTGCACCACATCGGTCATAAAGGCCTCAACCGGCATCCAGTGACCCTGTCACGGCCACGAAAACCAACCCGCACCTCGCATGCACCGACGCAGGCTTTCGCCCCGTCAAGCTTTCTGGATAGGCAAACACTTTGTCCAAAAGATGATCCGAATCCGGTCATTTCGCGGATCGGACCCCACATCCTGTCTCAGAATAGGCGACGAACCACGAAATCTGCAAGGTCTGAGAGAGTGTCCCGCAGCGCATGCACGGGCAGGTTGCCAAGCGCCGCCTTGGCTCGGCCAGACCAGGCCAGGGCCTCCTCGCGGCTGGCCGCAATCGAATCGTGACGGCGGAGAATCACCAGCGCCCGCGCGAAGTCACCATCCCGCTGGTCGCCCTTCTCGATCACCCTCTCCCAGAAGGCGCGTTCCTCGGCATCCGCCTTCGCCACCGCCTTGATGACCGGCAGGGTCAGCTTGCGCTCGCGGAAATCATCGCCGGTGTTCTTGCCGATCACCGCATCGGACCCGCCATAGTCCAGGATGTCGTCGGCAATCTGGAAGGCGATGCCCAAGGCGTCGCCATAGTCGCGCAGCGCCCTGACCTGCGCCTCCGGCGCCCCGGCGATGATCCCGCCCACTTCGGTCGCCGCCGCGAACAGGGCCGCCGTCTTGCCGCGCACCACCTTCAGATAGATGCTTTCGTCGGTCCGCAGATCCTGCGCGGCGGTCAGTTGCAGCACCTCGCCTTCGGCAATCGTGGCCGAGGCATTGGCGAGGATATCCAGCACCCGCAGGTTCCCGGTTTCCACCATCAGCTGGAAACTGCGGGAAAAGAGGTAGTCGCCCACCAGCACGCTGGACTTGTTGTCCCACAGAAGATTCGCCGTAGGCCTCCCCCGCCGGCGCTGGCTTTCGTCCACCACATCATCGTGCAGGAGAGTCGCGGTATGGATGAACTCCACCGTCGCGGCCAGCTTGACATGATCGCCGCCCGCATAGCCCAGCATCCGCGCCGCGGCCAGCGTCAGCAGGGGCCGCAGCCGCTTGCCCCCCGCCTCGACCAGATGCGCCGTGACCTCGGGGATGCGCGGCGCGTGTTCGCTGGCCATCCGCTCCCGGATCAGCGCGTTCACCGCCGCCATGTCCGCGGACAAGAGCGCACCCAGCCTGTCCTGCGGAGTCACCTTTGCCTGCACCGCGCTGTCGCCCGCCCCGTCCATGTCCTGCCGCCCTTGCCCCGCCCGACCGGCGAGAGTAACCCGATCCCATGAAGGAACTTCTGCGCACGACCGACCCGACGGTGATCGCCTTTGCCACGGTCCTTCTTGAGGGCGAGGGTATAGCGGCCTTTCCCCTGGACGTCCACATGAGCGTCCTGGACGGCAGCCTTGGCATATTGCCGCGCCGGCTGATGGTGGCGGACCGGGACCATTTCCGCGCCACGGCGATCCTGCGCGACAACGGCATCGTGGCAGAGCCCTGATGTTCGCCGACGACGAGCTCTCCGACGACAAGTTTCTCTGCGGCCGCCTGCGGCTTCTGCAACCGCTGAAGGGCTACCGCGCCGCCACCGACCCGGTCCTGCTCGCCGCCGCCTGCCCGGCCGAACCGGGGCAAAGCGTGCTCGACCTCGGCTGTGGGGCGGGGGCGGCGGCGTTGTGCCTTGGCCTGCGCGTGCCGGGCCTCGCGCTTGCCGGGCTGGAACTGCAACCGGCCTATGCCGATCTGGCCCGGCGCAACGCGGACCGCAACGGCATCGCGCTTGAAGTCCATGGCGGAGACCTCACCCGGATGCCCGCGCCCTTGCGCCGCGATTTCGATCACGTCATCGCCAATCCGCCCTACTACCCCGCGGGCGGCAGCCCCTCGCCGGTCGCCGCCCGCGCCCGGGCGATGCAAGTGGACACCCCGCTTGCGGCCTGGGTGGCCGCCGCGACCCGCCGCCTGCGGCCCGGCGGGTGGCTGACGCTGATCTGTGGCACCGACGGCCTGCCCGAGGTGCTGACGGCGCTTGCGCCGAAACTCGGCTCGGCCGCCGTCCTGCCGCTGGCCGCGCGCGAGGGCCGGGCGGCGCTGCGCGTGATCGTGCAGGCACGCAAGGGGGGACGCGCACCCTTCCGGCTGCTGGCGCCCTTCGTCATCCACGCGGGGGCCGCACATGACGGCGACCGCGAAAGCTATACGCCGGCCGCCAACGCCGTCTTGCGCGATGGCGCCGATCTGTGCGCTGCCTTCCGCTGAATTTTCTGCATCAACCTGTCACATCCCCGTAACAAGGGATGACACGACTCGACAATCGTGGTCCACTTCCGCCTGTGAGTGGCTTTGACAGGAGGACGACCATGACGATCGCATCGCATCTGGTGGAACTGCGCAGAAAGCACGAAACTCTCTCGGAATTGGTGGAACAGGCCCAGCGCAGCCCCGGAACGGATGCCCTGAAGATCGCGGAACTGAAGAAGCAGAAGCTGCGCCTGAAAGAAGAGATCGAGCGGCTGAGCCATTAGCCCTTTCCGGCGCTGGCCCGGGCGGCCAGCGCCGCGCCTCCGGCAATCAGGACCGCCGCCAGTGCGATGGTCCATGTCGGCCGGGCGATGCCGGCAAGGATAAGCGCCAGGGTTGACAACAGCGGCGCCGCATAGCTTGCCACGCCCAGAAGCTGTATGTCGCCCCGCTTCATCCCGATATCCCAGGTGAAGAAGGCGGCGCCCACCGGGCCGATGCCCAGGGCCAGCACCGCCGCCCAGCCCATCGCGCCCGTCGGCCAGACCGTCTGTTCCAGCGCCAGATGTGCCAGCAGCGACAGGGCCGCCGTGGCCAGGCAGAACACGGTCACGCTTTCGGTGGGCACGGCTCCCAGCCGGCGCGACAGAACCGAATAGGCCGCCCAGGTCAGCGCGCAGCCGAAGGCCAGCACGAGGCCGAGCGCCGAGCCATCCCCCCCTCCCCCGCGCCCCAGCACGATCAGCGCCGCGCCGGCAAAGGCAATCAGCGCGCCGATCACATGCAGCGGCCGCAGCTTCTCTCCCGGCAAGAGCCCCGAGAACAGCACGATGAACAGGGGCCAGAGATAGGCGATCAGCCCGGTTTCCGCCGTAGGCGACAGACGGAAGGCGGTGAAATACAGCAGGTGATAGCCGAAGAGGCCGGCCGTGCCGAAGGCATAGACCTTCCAGTCGATGCTCCGCAGCACGCCAAGGCCGGACCGCGCCGTCCAGGCCAGCCCGATCATGCCGCCGATGGCAAAGCAGATGGCATTCAGCATCAGGGGTGGCACCGGCGCGCTGCCGATGGTGAACAGAGCCAGCAGCGCCCACATCAGGACGGCGGAAAAGCCGATCAACGTTGCCCTTGCCTTGCCCACCTTCGCCTCCGAATACCGGCGCCTTGCTTACTGGCCCGGACCGGCAAGGAAAAGGGCCACCCCGCAGGATGGCCCCAGGAAAGACATCAGACCATGCGGGGTGGCGTCAGACGAAGAACTGCCCGCCGTTCGCGCTGATGGTGGACCCGGTGATGAAGCCGGCATCGTCGCTGGCCAGGAAGACCACGATCCGCGCGATCTCTTCCGGCTCGCCCAGGCGCCCGACCGGGATCTGCGGGATGATGCGCTCGTTCAGCACCTTCTCGTCGATCGCCCTCACCATCTCGGTCGCGATGTAGCCCGGACAGATCGCATTGACCGTGATCCCGGCCCGCGCGCCCTCCTGTGCCAGCGCCTTGGTGAACCCCAGGTCGCCCGCCTTGGCCGCCGAATAGTTGGCCTGGCCCGCCTGGCCCTTCTGACCGTTGATCGAGCTGATGTTGATCACCCGCCCGAACTTGCGGTCGCGCATGCCCGACCACAGCGGATGGGTCATGTTGAACAGACCCGTGAGGTTGGTGTCGATCACTTCCTTCCACTGCTGCGGCGTCATCTTGTGGAACATGGCGTCGCGGGTGATGCCGGCATTGTTCACCAGCACGTCCACCGGGCCCAGGTCGGCCTCGACCTTCGCGATCCCCGCCGCGCAGGCGTCGTAGTCGGCGACCGACCACTTGTAGGTCGGGATGCCGGTCTCCCTGGTGAAGGCCGCCGCAGCCTCGTCGTTGCCGGCGTAGTTCGCAGCGACCTTGTAGCCTGCGGCCTTCAGCGCGACCGAAATCGCCGCCCCGATCCCCCGCGACCCGCCCGTGACCAGTGCAACCCGTGCCATTTTGCCTCCTCCCGGCATACTGTGGTATTCCTTGAAATCCTGTTACCGAAACGAAAGCGGGCGCGCAAGATTATTGCGCGCCCGATCCCACCTTGCGGTTGAAAGGCTCAGGCGCGCTCCAGGCACATGGCGACACCCATGCCGCCGCCGATGCACAGCGTTGCAAGACCCTTGTTCGCGCCGCGACGGGCCATCTCGAACAACAGGGTGTTCAGGATACGCGCACCGCTGGCGCCGATCGGATGGCCGATGGCGATCGCGCCGCCGTTCACGTTCACGATCGCCGGATCCCAGCCCATGTCCTTGTTCACCGCACAGGCCTGGGCGGCAAAGGCCTCGTTCGCCTCGACCAGGTCCAGATCGCCGACCTTCCAGCCCGCCTTGGCAAGCGCCTTGCGGCTGGCATGGATCGGGCCCACGCCCATGATCGACGGGTCAAGCCCGGCCGTCGCGTAGGAGGCAATCCGCGCCAGAGGCTTCAGCCCGCGCCTGGCGGCCTCTTCCTCGGTCATCAGGACCACCGCCGCCGCGCCGTCGTTGATGCCGCTCGCGTTGCCGGCGGTCACCGAACCGTCCTTGACGAAGGCCGGGCGCAGCTTCTGCATCGCCTCCAGCGTCGCGCCGTGGCGGATGTATTCGTCCTGGTCCACCACCGTGTCGCCCTTGCGGGTCTTGACCGTGAACGGGATGATCTCGTCCTTGAACTTGCCGGCCTTCTGCGCGGCCTCGGCCTTGTTCTGGCTGGCCAGCGCGAATTCGTCCTGCATGTCGCGGCTGATCTGCCACTGGTTTGCGACGTTCTCCGCCGTCTGGCCCATGTGATAGCCGTTGAAGGCGTCCCAGAGCCCGTCCTTGATCATCGAGTCGATGAAGTTCAGGTCGCCCATCTTCTGCCCGGCGCGCAGATGCGCAACGTGGGGGGCAAGGCTCATGTTCTCCTGCCCGCCGGCGACCACGATCTTCGCATCGCCCAGCTGGACATGCTGCGCGCCCAGCGCCACCGCCCGCAGACCCGAGCCGCAGACCTGGTTCAGCGACCAGGCGCTGGATTCCTTCGGCAGACCGGCCTTGATATGCGCCTGGCGGGCGGGGTTCTGCCCCTGCCCCGCGGTCAGCACCTGTCCGAGGATCGTCTCTTCCACCTCGGCCTTGTCGATGCCCGCCCGGGCGACGACGGCCTCGATCACGGCGGCCCCAAGTTCATGCGCCGGCGTATTGGCGAACGAGCCGTTGAAGCTGCCCACGGCGGTGCGGGCCGCCGACACGATTACGACATTGGTCATCAGGTGGTTCCTCTCCCAAAAGCGCCTGCGTCTGCGCGGCGGCACGAGGGACGCGCGCCGCTTCCCTTCCTGCCCTAAGGGCAGATTGCTGCCGTTGCAAGAAAGACCGGCGCCCGTGGCAGAATACCACAGGCACGGGTCAGAAAACCGGCCGTCCGGAGCCCCTTCGACGGATGGGCGCGGGCGGAAATGCGGCGTCACGGCGAATCGGTCGGGGCGCTGCCGGATCCGTGCCGGACGCTGCCGGGCACTGCCGCACCCGCGCCGGACGGCTGATCCCGTCGCGGCGGGCCTGGACCGGATCAGGCCGGGCAACCCGGCCTCCGCGGAGGCCTGACGGACGGCGCCTCTGCCCGTCCCGAACCCGATCGGCGAGGTCAGGCGCCGAGGTTGGGCCGCCCGTGTCGGAAGGCCCGGAAATCCGGCGTCACGGTCGGCGGCCCGAACAGATAGCCCTGCAGACACCCGACACCCGCATCGCGCAGCCAGGTCGCCTCGGCCTCGGTCTCGACCGCCTCGGCGACGACATACATTCCCAGCTCCTGCGCCATGGCGATGGCCGCCCGCGCTGCCGACTTGCCCTCGCCCGTCCGGTCCACGTTCTTCACCAGGCTGCCGTCGATCTTGGCGATCTCGAAGTCCAGCTCTTCCAGCAGGCGCAAGGAGGTCATCCCGGCCCCGAAATCGTCCAGCGCAAAGACGATCCCCCTCTCGCGCATCTCTGCCATGAAGGGTTTCAGAACATCCGGGACCTGCATGGCCGAGGCCTCGTTGATCTCGAGGATCAGGTTCGCCCCCAGACGCGGCGTGTCCTGGAGCGCGCGATACAGGATGTCGAGCCAGGGACGATAGCCCACGGAACGCGCCGACATGTTGATCGACACCCGGATGTGAGGATTGCGCTGCATCGCCATCAGGCCCAGTTGCAACGCGGCACAGTCGATCTCGCGCCCCAGCTGGCGCAGTTCGGCCATGGGCATGAAGTCGCGCGCCGGGATCACCTGGTCGCGCAGGTTCAGAAGCCGGATGAACCCTTCGAAAAACCCGATCAGCTTGGGGTCGGCCGCATAGACCACCGGCTGGAAGGCCAGCCGCATGCGGCGGTCCTCCAGCGCCGAGGCGACCATCGCCAGCGTTTCGCGCTCTTGCACCGATATGGCCACGTCCAGCGGACTGGCGGTCAAAGGATCACGATCGAACTTCGACTTCCTCGGTTCCTTGATAAAGCTCATTCACTGTCCCCGCCCGGCCCGAATCTTGTCGACAGGCTAGGGTCGAACGGGTAAACGAAACCTCAAGATTCGTATTTTGTTCCAATTTTCCGAACCCGGTCTTTGCAGGTCCGTCCATGGAAGATGCCGGCAATTCGACACGTTGCCCCTGGTGCGGGCGGGATCCGCTCTACCAGGCCTATCATGACAACGAATGGGGTCGGCCCGAACGCGACGCGGTGCGGCTGTTCGAACTCCTCATCCTGGAAGGTTTTCAGGCCGGCCTGTCGTGGATCACGATCCTGCGCAAGCGCGAGGCTTTCCGCGCGGCCTTCGCAGGCTTCGACCCCGCCACACTCGCCACCTGGGGCGAGGCCGACATCGCCCGCCTTCTGGCCGATGCGGGAATCGTCCGCCACCGTGGCAAGATCGAGGGCACGATCCGCGGC
>JBKBVC010000449.1:0-1831 GCA_046289805.1 Tabrizicola sp. | reverse complement strand
AGGCGTCGCGGTTATAGTAGATGCCCCACTGATAGTAGGTGTAGGGGATGGCATAGAACTTGCCGTCGATCGAGGCCGACGACACGGACGAGGCGAGCGCGTCCTTCAGCCCGTTGGCTTCCCACACATCGGTGATGTCGGCAAACAGGCCCGCTTCCACGAACGGACGCATCCGGTTCGCGGCATACCAGTTGGCCAGGTCCGGCGGGTCCGCGGTCAGGAAGTTGCGGATCGCGTTCTTGTAGGCCTCGTGGTCGAAGTTGGTCATCTGCACGTCGATGTCGGGGTTCGCGGCCTCGAAATCGGCGATCAGGGCTTCGGCGGCGGCCAGCGGAATCGGGTCGTAGTCCGCGTTCCAGGTGACAACGCGCTTGTCCTGCGCGAAAGCCGAAGTGGACAGCATCAAGGCCGCCCCGAGCGCCAGCGCGCCCGTCAGTTTGTGAACCATGGTTTCCTCCCGTTTGGTTTCACTATTTGAAACTTAGTCTTGAATATTGAAAACTATGTCGGCTATCGTCTAAGCTGTCAACAACGACGTTGCGGGGAGGGGCGATGGGCGCGGAGGGTCACGCAGACGGAACCGTCGGCAAGGCGCTGGATGTGCTGGACATGGTGGCCAGCCACGGCCGCCCCGTGCGCTTTTCCGATCTTCTGACCCAGTCCGCCTATCCCAAGGCCACGCTCTACCGGCTTTTGCAGACCCTGACGCATCAGGGCATGCTGACCTTGGACCCCGAGACCGGCACCTATGCGCTGGGCGTCCGCCTCGTGCGGCTGGCCCATGCGGCCTGGTCGCAATCCTCTCTCGCCCCCATCGCGCGGCCCTATCTGGATGAATTGGCGGCAAAAACCGGCGAGACGATCCACCTCGCCCAGATGGACCTCGGCCAGGTCCTCTATGTGGACAAGCGCAACGCCGCAAAGCCGGTCGAGATGTTCGCCCAGGCCGGCAAGGTCGGCCCGGCCTATTGCACCGGCGTCGGCAAGGCGATGCTCGCCTGGCTTACGCCCGAGGCGCTGGAGGCGGCGCTTGCCCGCCAGTCCTTCCACCGCTTCACGCCCCACACGCTCGCCAGCCGCGATGCGCTCTTGGAGGAGCTTCAGGCGATTCGCCAGCGCGGCCACGCCTGGGACCGGGAAGAGCACGAACCGGGAATCATCTGCTGTGCGGTGCCGATTCTCTCGCGCCAGGGCCGGGTGATGGGGGCCCTGTCGGTGACCTCGACCACGGCGCGGCACAGCATCGAGTCGCTGGGCGCACTGGCACCGGAGATCAAGGACATTGCGGCCCGGATCGCCGCCGAAGCGGAAAGCTGGCGCTTTCCTGAACAGAACTGACGGGAGGAACGGGAATGACAGGCGTCACGCTGGAACGGGTCGTGAAGCGCTTTGGCGATGTGGAGGTGATCCACGGGGTCGATCTGACGGTGGAGGATGGCGAATTCTGCGTCTTCGTCGGCCCCTCTGGCTGCGGAAAATCGACGCTCTTGCGCATGATCGCGGGGCTGGAGGAGACCAGCTCTGGCGCCATCCGCATCGGCGCGAAGGACGTGACCTACATTGACCCCTCCGAGCGCGGCGTGGCGATGGTGTTCCAGACCTACGCGCTTTACCCGCACATGACCGTGGCGGAAAACATGGGCTTCGGCCTCAAGATGACCGGCCACCCAAAGGCCGAGATCGACCGCAAGGTCGCCGAGGCGGCGCGCATCCTGAAGCTGGAACCCCTTCTGGACCGCAAGCCCAAGGCCCTGTCGGGCGGTCAGCGCCAGCGCGTCGCCATCGGGCGGGCCATCGTGCGGGGCCCCGAGGTGTTCCTGTTCGACGAACC
>JBKBVC010000448.1:0-1839 GCA_046289805.1 Tabrizicola sp. | reverse complement strand
GGGATCGAGGGCCAACCGCGAGGGCGGCAGGCGGAAGGTGGCACTTTCCCGGCCGATCCAGGCTTCCATCAGCGCGCGGCGGCACCGGCGTTCCGCTTCCTCGGGCGGGATCGCCATGGGGAAGCTTTCCGAGGCGATGCGCGTCGTATCGACGGTGATGCGGCGGGCCTCGACGAGGGCCGCGTCATAGTCCTCGTCCGCTCGCGCGACCTGCCACTTCAGGGCCTGGGGCAGTTCAGTCTCCTGGCCGCGCGTCAGTTCGAACGCTTCGCCCTCGCGGGTGGCAACCAGATCGTCGATGGCCAGCGCGGCGACCGAGGCGCGGCCGCGCATGACAAAGCGGATCATGCCTTCGGTCTCGATGGCATCGAACCCGAAATGCCTTGCCAGCGTGGAGATCGACGCGCGGGGGCTTTCCAGCGCGCCGATCACATAGCCCTCGACCGCACCCCAGAGGCCGGAGACGTCGATCAGGCTTTCCGTCAGCCCGGCGCGCAGGCAGAGGTGACGCACCAGCGCGGCGAGCGACACCGCGCCGAGCCTGCCCGTCAGCCAGTGGCCGAGCCGCCAGTTCGGGCCGTCTGTCCATACGCCGGTCAGTTCGGGAAAGAAGGGATAGGGACGCGCGTCCCAGGTCCAGGCGGCACATTCAGGGACATGGACCATCCGGCCGCCATAGATCGCGGACACCGGATTGTTGGCCGGGGTTCCCCACCAGAGATAGCTGGCTTCCAGATAGGCGCGCTGGATCGCGTCATCCCGCCAGCCGCGGGAGAAGTAGGGCGTGAAGCTCTCGGACGACTTCGGATCGAAGAAGACGTTCGGCTGGTTCGTGCCCCGGTCGATGGCCGGGCACCCCAGTTCGGTGAACCAGACGGGCTTCGATTGCGGCACCCACGACGTGGGCGTGCCGCTTTCCACCCCGCCCGGCCTGTTGAAATGGGGGTTCGACCACCAGGCCCGCAGATCCTTGTAGCGAAACACCCAAGGCTTGCCTGCGGCACCGTCCGTGATCGGCGTGCGGATCTGGGCCGACCTGTCGGCGGCGGATGCATAGAACCAGTCGAAGCCCTCGCCCCCTGCGATGTTCGCCTGCAGGTAGCCGCGGTCATGGATCGCCGCCCAGCCTGCCAGCGCATCCGCATGGTCGAAGCCGTCGCGCCAGTCGGAGAGCGGCATGTAGTTGTCGATGCCGATGAAATCGATGTTGGCATCCGACCAGAGCGGGTCGAGGTGGAAGAACACGTCCACCGTGCCATCGCCGGGCTGGTGCCCGAAATACTCCGACCAGTCGGAAGCGTAACCCACCTTTGTGCCCGGCCCGAGGATCGCCTTCACATCCGCGGCCAGTGCCTTGAAGGCGGTCACGGCCGGATAGGCGCTGGCGCTCGACCGGATTGTCGTGAGCCCGCGCATCTCGGTGCCGATCAGGAAGGCATCGACCCCGCCCGCCACGGCGCAGAGATGGGCGTAGTGCAGGATCATCCGCCGCAGGCCCCAGTCGCTGGAGGGGCCGGTCCAGCTGACAGTGTCGCCAGAGATCGCGAACTGCGCCGGGGTGGCGGCGCCGAAGAAGCTGGAGACCTGCGTCGCCGCAGCGGCGGTCTTGTCGGCGGCCCCTGCGAAGCCTGCCGCCGGGGAGCAGGTGATCCGCCCGCGCCAGGGGAAGGTTGGCTGGCCGGGCGTCGCAGCATTCGCACTGTATGGGTTCGGCAAGATGTTGCCGGGCGGCACGTCCATCAGCAGGAAGGGGTAGAAGGTGACGCGCAGGCCGCGCGCCTTCATCTCGCGGATCGCCTGCACCACCGCGAAATCGGCAGGCGTGCCGCCATAGACCGG
>JBKBVC010000045.1:8036-8570 GCA_046289805.1 Tabrizicola sp. | reverse complement strand
ACGATGATCTTGCGCGCCAGAGGCGAGCGGTTCAGCCCGACGATGCTGCGCCCGGTGCGGCCCTCCTTCAGCCGCTCGACGGTAGCGTCGGGCGAAACCCAGTCCTCGCCCAGAAGAACGTCGCCCGACCGTTTTGGCCGGACGTCATTCGGGTTGAGCCTGGGGGCCGTTGTCATTTCGGGCGGCCGTCACTCTTCGTTGTAGCGATAGCCGATACCATACAGCGTTTCGATGGCGGAAAATGTCTCGTCCACCGAACGCATCTTCTTGCGTAGCCGCTTGATGTGGCTGGCGATGGTCCGGTCATCGACATAGACCTGATCGTCATAGGCCACATCCATCAGCTGGTCGCGGCTTTTCACGAAGCCGGGCCGCTGGGCCAGGGCCTGCAACAGCAGGAATTCGGTCACGGTCAGCGCGACCTCTTTCCCCTTCCAGGTCACCGAATGGCGCAGCGGGTCCATGCGCAGGCTGCCGCGCTCCATCATCCGGGTCTCTTCGGTGGCCGCCGCCTCGCCCGTGTTGATCGCCTCC
>JBKBVC010000045.1:0-8026 GCA_046289805.1 Tabrizicola sp. | reverse complement strand
CTTCTTGACGTAGTCGTCCGCCCCCATCCGCAGGCCCAGGACCTCGTCGATCTCGTCGTCCTTCGAGGTCAGGAAGATGACCGGGATCGAGGTCTTCTGCCGCATCCTCTGCAACAGATCCATGCCGTCCATGCGCGGCATCTTGATGTCGAGAACCGCCATGTCGGGCATCCGGCGGCTGAAAGCCTCGAAGGCGGACTGGCCGTCGTTGTAGGTCTCGACCTCGAACCCTTCGGCTTCCAGGGTCATGGCGACCGAGGTCAGGATATTCCGGTCATCGTCAACCAGCGCGATGCGGGACATCTTCGTGCCTCCCTTGAACTGCTGCAGCTGCCTTGTCGTTATTTTGCAAGCATTTTCGGGTTTGCGCCCGGGATAATCAACAGAAATCCGAATCACTGCGGAAACAATGGCCGGAGTGGTGGCAATTTCGCCAATGACCGGAACAATACTCCCGGCGATCGGCCCTTGCCGAAAGATGTTGGCGCTAACTCCGGAATGATTGCGCTAACTGTTTGAAAACACTCTATTCCCGTGCAAAACTGCCGTGCTATAGGCCCATCATGGCCGGCCCGTCTCGGGGCTTGCCGCGGCATTCATTGGCCCGAGTGCCGACCCATTGGAACTGCCGCATGACGCATGCGGCCACGGGAGCTTGCAGGATGATCCACGGACGCGTGAACCCCAATCAGACGCTCGAGACACAAGGCATCGCTGGCGTGGCAGTCGCCCACTACAACTACGCCGAAGCTGCCCTGGTCGAAGCAGCGGTCGTCCGTGGCGAGGGTCGGCTTGGTCGCGGCGGTGCCTTTCTGTGCTCCACCGGACAGTTCACGGGTCGCTCGCCGAAGGACAAGTTCGTCGTCCGCTCTGCCACCACGGAAAACACGATATGGTGGGAAAACAACGCCGCGATGGCGCCCGAGGCTTTCGCCCGGCTGAAGGCCGACATGATCGCGCACCTGCAGGGACGCGAGGTCTTCGTGCAGGACCTCTACGCCGGGGCCGACCCGATCCATCGGCTCGACGTGCGGATGGTGACGGAACTCGCCTGGCACGGCCTCTTCATCCGCCACCTGCTGCGCCGCCCCGCGCGCGACGAAATCGACAGCTTCATCCCGGAATGGACGGTCATCAACCTGCCGTCCTTCAAGGCCGATCCGGCCCGCCACGGCACGCGGACCGAAACCGCGATCGTCCTGAACTTCGACGAGAAGTGCGTCCTGATCGCCAACACCGCCTATGCCGGCGAAAACAAGAAGGCCGTTTTCACCGTCCTCAATTACCTGCTGCCGGAAAAGGGCGTGATGCCGATGCATTGCAGCGCCAACCACGCCATCGGCAATCCGGTCGATGCCGCCGTGTTCTTCGGCCTCTCCGGCACCGGCAAGACCACGCTTTCCGCGAGCGCAGACCGCACGCTGATCGGCGATGACGAACACGGCTGGTCCGAACGCGGCATCTTCAATTTCGAGGGCGGCTGCTACGCCAAGACCATCGACCTGTCGCCCGAGGCCGAGCCCGAGATCTACGCCACCACCCACCGCTTCGGCACCGTGGTGGAAAACATGGTCTTCGATCCCGAAACCCTGGAATTGGATTTTTCGAACCGCAGCCTCACCGAAAACACCCGCTGCGCCTACCCGCTGGAGGCCATTTCGAACGCCAGCACCACCGGGCTTGGCGGCCATCCGCGCCATGTCGTGATGCTGACCTGCGACGCCTTCGGGGTGCTTCCGCCCATTGCGCGGCTGAGTCCTGCGCAGGCGATGTATCACTTCCTGTCGGGCTTCACCTCCAAGACCCCGGGCACCGAGCGGGGCGTGACCGAGCCAACGCCCACCTTCTCCACCTGCTTTGGTGCCCCGTTCATGCCGCGCCGGCCCGAGGTCTACGGCAAGCTTCTGCAAGCCAAGATCGCCAAGCATGGCGCCTCCTGCTGGCTGGTGAACACCGGCTGGACCGGCGGGGCCCATGGCACGGGCAAGCGGATGCCGATCCGGGCGACCCGCGCGCTTCTGGCGGCGGCGCTGGATGGGTCGCTGGCTGGCGCGACCTACCGCAAGGACCCGAATTTCGGCTTCGAGGTTCCGGTCGAGGTTCCCGGCATCGACGCCGCCCTCCTCGACCCACGCCGGACCTGGGCAGATCCTGCGGCCTACGACGCGCAGGCGGCGAAACTGGTGGGCATGTTCCAGAAGAACTTCGCCCAGTATGTGCCCTTCATCGACGCCGACGTGAAGGCCGCCGCCATCGGCTGACCAACGCCCATCGTTCGACTTCGTCTCCTCTTCGCTGGACCTCCAGCGAGGAGTGACGAAGTCATCGACGAGCGGCTACTGAAGCGCGAGCCGCACCAGGTTCAGTCCGGTGACGACCAGCAGGGCCTGCGTCATGCGCCGGAACCGCGGCTGGTCAAGCCGGTCCTGCACCCGGTAGCCCGCATGGAGCCCGACCAGCGCCGGAACCGTCAGCGCCGCCGAAAATCCCAGACTTCCCGCGTTCGCGACCCCGGTCCCGAGGTGGGACAAGAGCAACGCCACCGCCCCGATCAGAAACACCACGCCTTGCGCGCGGATCATCGTCTGCTTGTCCGCCCCGGTGGACAGAAGCAGCACCAGAAGCGGCGGGCCCCATATCCCCGACACTCCACCATAAAGCCCGCCGACCACCCCCAGCGCCCACTCTGCCCCACCACGATTCCGCATCGGGATCACCAGGCTCCGCCCGGCCAGTTGCAGCGCCGCGAAGGTGGAAATCGGGATGCCCAGCATCAGGAGATAGACCGCCCGCGGGATCGCATCGGCAAAAGGCGCCGACAGGGCGATGCAGACCACCGTTGCCATCAGGAATCGCCGGTAGGTCCGCGCCGTGTCGATCGCCGGACCCGCACCCTGCCGGAAGGCCTGACTCAGGTTCGTCGCCAGTGTGGGCAGGATCAGCCCGGCCAGGGCCAGGTCCTGCGGCAGGAAGACCGCGAAGGCCGAAACCAGGATCATGGGCATGGCAAAGCCCACCGTGCCCTTCACGAAACCCGCGAACAGCGTCACCGCCAGCGCCGCCGCGAAGGCCTGACCCGACAATCCGCCAGAGACCAGATCGAACATGACTTGCCCTTTTCCGCCCCTTGTGGCGCAGTCGGACAGCGGAGGAAAGTCCCGGGGGGCACATGCGACGGCTGGCGCTGGCACTGCTTCTGATCCTGGCGGCCCCGCTCCGGGCGGGCCCTGCGGTGCCCGAGGCCTCTGCCGATGTTGCCAGCCTCAGCGCCGGCGTCTTCTGCGCGCTTCAGGCGATGGACCAGCGCCCCGCCCCCGGCACTCTGTCGGGCTGGATCCATGTCCCCGACGGCGAGATCGACTTCCACTGGCCCGGCAGACAGGTCGTCCCGGCGCAGATCGGCCTTGCCTTCGGCGTCAAGTCGCGCCTTTCCCCCGGTCTGTTCCTCTCGGGCGAGATGCGCGTCTTCCGACCCGGTGCCACGTCCCCCGAGACCTGGGACTCGAGCTTCACCGACACGGGCGACCAGTTCGGCTTCTTCCGCTTTGACCGCGAGGACGAGTTGATCCCCGGCATCTGGCGCTTCGAGGCCTGGGCCGGGGAACAGCAGCTTTACAGCGTGGAGTTCGAGGTCGTCCCAGCCGCCGCCCTGCCCGAGATCGCGCAAGCCTGTGGCGCGATCTCCTGAATACCCCCGCGACATTTTCGGTCTCCAACAAAAGCAGCATTGAAATCTTGTTGCGCCAACACTGCGAAGGCGCTACCCCTTCGCAGGTGCAGAATCTCGCTGGAGCCGACCTATGCCCGATGGACAGCCGATGACCCAGAGCCCGATCCTTTCCGACCTCAGGACGCTGACCAGGGCCGCCCTGCCCGAGATCGAGGCGCTGCTCGCGGCCGCCCGCGAGGGGCTGAAGGCGCAGGTTTCTGCCGGGGGCAAGGTGTCGAACCAGGCGCTCGAAGCCCGACAATACCAGGCCCATGCGCTCGCCTGGCTGGCAACCTATGTCGAGGCCCTCCGCCAGCTCGACGCCTGGGCCGACCGGCTGTCGGAGGCCGGCCACCTGGGCGAGATGGAGACGCTGATCCTGCAGATCGGCTTCGGCGAGTATCTGGCCCAGATTTCGGGCGGCATCCCGATGAGCCAGACCGAATTCGCCCGTCTCGCCGATCTCGGCCTCAGCTACACCCCCGGCCCCGCCGCCGCGAAGCTGATTGCGCAGGGCAACTCGCCGGAGGCCCGCCACGCCCTGGTCGTCCTGATGCGCAACAATCATGGGCGGGCCACCTTCGGGGCCACGGGACTGGACGAGGAGCTGGAGATGATCCGTGACCAGTTCCGCCGCTATGCCGACGAAAAGGTCATCCCCAGGGCCCATGACTGGCACCTGAAGGACGAACTGATCCCGATGGAGGTGATCGAGGAACTGGCCGGGATGGGCGTCTTCGGCCTGACCATTCCCGAACAGTACGGCGGGTTCGGCCTGTCCAAGGCCTCGATGGTCGTCGTCTCCGAAGAACTCAGCCGCGGCTATATCGGCGTCGGCTCTCTCGGAACCCGCAGCGAAATCGCCGCCGAGCTGATCCTCTGCGGCGGCACCGAGGCGCAGAAGGCGAAATGGCTGCCTGGCCTGGCCTCGGGCGCAATCCTGCCCACGGCCGTCTTCACCGAGCCGAACACAGGGTCCGATCTCGGCGCGCTGCGCACCCGCGCGCGGAAGGACGGCGAGGACTGGATCATCACCGGCAACAAGACCTGGATCACCCACGCCGCCCGCACCCATGTGATGACCGTTCTCGCGCGGTCGGTCGAGGGGACCACCGACTATCGCGGCCTGTCGCTGTTCCTCGCCGAAAAGACCCCCGGCACCGACGAGACGCCTTTCGTCGATCCCGGCCTCTCGGGCGGCGAGATCGAGGTGCTCGGCTATCGCGGCATGAAGGAATATACCGTCAATTTCGACGACTTCCGGGTGAAGGGCGAGAACCTTCTGGGCCAGGTCGAGGGGCAGGGCTTCAAGCAGTTGATGCAGACCTTCGAATCCGCCCGCATCCAGACCGGCGCGCGGGCCATCGGCGTCGCGCAATCGGCGCTGGAAACAGGGATGCAATATGCCGAGGATCGCAAGCAGTTCGGCAAGAGCCTGATCGAGTTCCCGCGCATCGAGTCGAAACTGGCCATGATGGCGGTCGAGATCATGATCGCCCGTCAGCTGACCTATTACTCGGCCTGGCAGAAGGACCACGACAGGCGCTGCGATCTCGAGGCCGGGATGGCCAAGCTTCTGGGCGCCCGCGTCGCCTGGGCCTCGGCGGACAATGCGCTCCAGATCCACGGCGGCAACGGGTTCGCGCTGGAATACCGCATCAGCCGCATCCTGTGCGATGCCCGCATCCTGAACATCTTCGAGGGCGCCGCCGAGATTCAGGCTCAGGTGATCGCACGCCGCCTTCTCGAGTAGTCTGTTGCCACTACCCTGTCGGCTTGTCAGACTGACCAGTATCGGGCGCAGATTGAAAGCGCAGGGACAAGGGCGACCGCATGGCTGGGACAGTTCTTCTGACGGGATGCTCCGGCTTCATCGCAAAGCACGTCGCGCTGAAGCTCCTGAACGCGGGATACGCGGTTCGCGGAACGCTGCGCCGCATGGACCGTGCCGATGAAGTCGTGGCTGCGCTTGCCCCCTATCTGACCGAAACCGCCGGCGCGCCAAGCTTCGTCCAGGCCGATCTCGAATCCGATGCCGGCTGGGCCGAGGCCATGCAGGGCGTGACGGCCCTGGTCCACACCGCCTCTCCCTTCCCCATCGCCCAGCCGAAGGATCCCGCCACGGTGATCCGCCCGGCAGTCGAGGGCACCGAGCGCGTCCTGAAGGCGGCGGCCGCCGCAGGGGTGGCGCGGGTGGTGCTGACCTCCTCGACTGCGGCGGTGCTGAACGAATCCAAGCCGGATACGCTTCAGGACGAGGCAGACTGGTGCGATGTCCACCTGCCCACGACCACGCCCTATGCCAAGTCCAAGACGCTTGCCGAGCGTGCCGCCTGGGAGATCGCCAGGGCCCGCGGCCTGCGCCTGACCACGATCAACCCCGGCCTCGTCCTCGGGCCGCCGCTGGACGAACATTACGGCTCGTCCCTGGCGCTGATCGAACGGATCCTGAAGGGCAAGGACCCGATGCTGCCGCCATTGGGCCTGCCGATCGTCGATGTCCGCGACGTGGCCGAGATGCACCTGCGCGCTTTGCAGCGGCCCGAGACCGAGGGGCGGCGCTATATCGCCGCCGGGGGGTCGATGGCTTTCGTGGACATTGGGCGCACACTGAAGGCCGCCTACCCGACCCGCCGCATCCCCACGCGCGAGGCGCCGAAGGCCCTGGTCCGGTTCCTGGCGCTGTTCGACCCCGACATCCGCTCGATCCTGCCCAAGCTCGGCCATCTGGAGCGGGTATCGAACGCCCGTGCGGTCAAGGAAATGGAGATGGAATTCATCGCGCCCAAGGCGGCGCTGCTGGCGGCGGCCGACTGGCTGGTCAGGCACGGCAGGATCTGGGCCTGACCGCCAGACGCTCGTCGTTCGACTGCGTCTCTTCCTCGCCCGCGGCACTCCGTGACGAGAGGTCGGCGTCGCGAAGGCGCCGCCTCACGCCCTCCCGCGAGAGGGTCGCGCCACCCCCAGCCGGGGATGCAGCTGCCCTGCCACCATCCATGATGTCAGCAGCCCCAGCCCGGCAGCCACGAAGATCCCCGGCAGGGGCGCGACCCACAGCACCAGCCAGGCCAGCCCCGGCGTCAGGATCGAAGAGAAATCGCGGAAGCTGGAATAGACCGCCGACATTTCGGTTCGCTCGGATGGCTTGACCGACATCAGGAAGGGCAGGCCACCTACCACGTCCAGCGTGACGAGGAAGATCGAGGCCGCCATGATCAGCGCGACCGTCAGCCAGGGCAGGAAGGCCAGCAGCCCCGCTGCCAGGAACAGCGTCCCGCAGGCGCCGAAGGCCAGCCGGACGGACCGGCGCACCGACAGCCGGCGCGCCAGCCGGTTCAGCGCGGGGGCCGCGAACAGGGTTGCGTTGGTGATCGACAGCGCGATGCCCCCCACCTTGTCGCCCAGGCCCGCCTCGATGCAGAAGATCGGCAGATAGACGACATAGACCCACCAGCCGCAGCTGCGCATCACCGCGAACATCCAGCCCGCGATCAGCCGCGGCTGGCTGAAGAACCGGCCGAGATAGCCCAGGGGGTTCACCGCCGGCCGCTTCGCCCGCGCGATCTGCTTGCCGTTGCCCAGCCGCAGCACCCAGAAGGTGACGAGGAGGATGGCCGCAAAGGCTCCAGAGGCCAGGAAGGGCAGCGCATGGCCGTGATGATACAGCCAGACCCCCGTCATCGGCCCGATGGCCCAGGGGGCGGCGGCATAGACCATCTGGGTGGACTGGCTGCGGCCCAGGTTCTCGCGGTCCACATAGTCCAGCACATAGGCGTTCAGGCAGACGAAGATCGTGACCGTCGCCATGGCGTTGCAGATCAGCGCCATCGGCACCGACCAGACCGTGCCGATGGCCCCCAGCGTGTTTCCCACCAGATACAGGCAGACCCCCCCGGTATAGGCCCAGCGCCTCGGGATCCGGCGCGTGGCCCATGGCACCATCAGCCCCCAGACCAGCGCCACGATCCCCGCGACGAAGAACACCACCGAGGTCGCCTGCGCATCGCCCAGCGCGTCATAGACCACCAGCGGCATGGTCGAGATCAGCATGCCGCGGATCGAGGCATCGAGGCCCGCCAGCAGCGCGAAATGCTCGATCCTCGGGGTCGGGCTGTGGCGCAGCGCCAGTGGAATGTAACGGTAGGCCATGGCGCCAGTTGGACGGGCGGGTCCGGGTTCCGTCTGTCACAAAGGCGACATGTCCGGTCGGTTCAGGCCTGCCGGGCGATCAGGTCCACCAGTCGGGAGCGCGCCTCGGGTAGCGGGCGGTCCTGGAGGATCGATCGCAGACCCCGGTCCAGGAAATGGCCGGTCAGG
>JBKBVC010000044.1:3575-8600 GCA_046289805.1 Tabrizicola sp. | reverse complement strand
GACCGTCGCGCAGCAAGGGCTCGGCGGCCTCGATCAGCATGTCGGGGCCCTTGTAGGGCACCAGACGGCCGACGAAGGCGCAGCGCAGGGGCAGCGTGCCGGGCTGATCGGCGCGCAGGGAGAAGCGCGCGGGGTCGATGCCGTTCTCCGGGATCAGGGTCAGCCGGTCGCGCGCCGCGGCGAACTCGGATGCGGTATGGCGCGATCCGGCGATGATCGCCGCGGCCGCGCGGATCATCCGGCGGCGGGACAGCGACAGCCGGTAAAGGCCGCGGACGTAGGAGAGCCATTCCCGCTCGCGCCGGCGTTCCGCGTCGAAGCCCCTGGGCCAGGGCACGCCGCCGTTGAGCGGGCCGAGGACGAAGGGAACGCCAGCCTTGGCACAGCGCGGAGCGATCAGGCTGTTCGCCGTGGGGGTCAGGGGGGTGACGCGATGGACGATGTCGAACTCGCCCGCCGTGATGCGGTGGCCGAACTTCTGCCACAGCTTCCGCTCGAAATGGGGGTAGGCGAGTTTCGAGGACAGGGCGGTGACCATGGTCCAGCCCTTGCCCTTGCCCATCCGCAGGATCTCGGCCAGGCGCCAGATCGGGCGGGCGACGGCCTCGCTGTCGATGGCGGTGAAGTCGCGCCCCTCGACCAGGCCCGCGCGCAGGAAGGCGTCGCGGTTGCGGATCTGCGTCACGATGTGGACATCGTGATGCGCCCGCAGGGCCGTGGCGATCGACCAGCCGACCAGCGGGACCGAAACCCATTCCGGGTTCGCGGCTTCCGCGATGACCAGAACCCGCCGCCGGGGGGCGGCGGTCTGGTCATCCGTGATCGGCTGGCCGGTCATGGATCAGACCGTCGCGCCCATCAGCTCGCGCACGTCGGTCAGCCGCCCGGTGACGGCCGCCGCCGCCGCCATGGCGGGCGACATCAGATGGGTGCGACCGCCGCGACCCTGCCGCCCCTCGAAGTTGCGGTTCGAGGTCGCGGCGCAGCGTTCGCCGGGGGCCAGCTGGTCGGGGTTCATCGCGAGGCACATCGAGCAGCCGGCAAGCCGCCATTCGAAGCCCGCGTCGATGAAGATCTGCGCCAGGCCCTCTTCCTCTGCCTGGGCGCGGACGAGGCCCGAGCCGGGCACCACCATCGCACGCTTCACCTTGATCTTGCGGCCCTTCAGGATTTCGGCCGCGGCGCGCAGGTCCTCGATCCGGCCGTTGGTGCAGGAGCCGATGAACACGGTGTCGATCTCGATGTCGGTCAGCTTCATGCCTGGCTTCAGGCCCATGTATTCAAGGCTGCGACGCGCGGCCTCGACCTTGCCGCCAGTGAAGCTATCGGGGTCGGGCACGGTGCCGGTGATCGGCAGCACGTCCTCGGGGCTGGTGCCCCAGGTGACGACGGGGGCGATGTCCTCGCCGCGGATCGTCACGACCTTGTCGAAATGCGCGCCTTCGTCGGTGAAAAGCGTCTTCCAGTAGGCAAGCGCGGCTTCCCACTTCGCCCCCTTGGGCGCATGGGGCCGGCCCTTGACATATTCGAAGGTCTTTTCGTCCGGCGCGATCAGGCCCGCGCGGGCGCCGCCCTCGATGGCCATGTTGCAGACGGTCATCCGGCCTTCCATGGAAAGCTCGCGGATCGCCTGGCCGCAGTATTCGATGACATAGCCGGTGCCGCCCGCCGTGCCGGTATGGCCGATGATCGAGAGCGTGATGTCCTTGGCCGTGACGCCGGGGCGCAAGCTGCCCGTGATCTCGACCTTCATGTTCTTCGATTTCTTCTGGATCAGCGTCTGGGTGGCCAGCACATGCTCCACCTCCGACGTCCCGATACCGTGCGCCAGAGCGCCGAACGCCCCATGCGTCGCGGTATGGCTGTCACCGCAGACGACGGTCATGCCCGGCAGCGTCCAGCCCTGTTCTGGGCCGACGATGTGGACGATACCCTGGCGGATGTCGGTGACCGGGTAATAGTGGATGCCGAAGTCCCTGGCGTTCCTGTCCAGCGCCGCCACCTGGATGCGGCTTTCCTCGGGCATCTGCTCGGGGTTCTCGCGCCCTTGCGTCGTCGGCACGTTGTGGTCCGGCACTGCGATGGTCTTTTCCGGCGCGCGGACCTTGCGACCGGCCATGCGCAGCCCCTCGAAAGCCTGGGGGCTGGTGACTTCGTGGACCAGATGCCGGTCGATGTAGAGGAGGCAGGTGCCGTCCTCGGCCTCATGGACGACATGGTCGTCCCAGATCTTGTCGTAAAGCGTACGAGGAGCCATGGCTCTTACCTGTTCATTGGGATGGCTTGGGATAGGCGAAACGGCGCGGGCGCGCGGGACGGCGGCAGTCAGGCGCGGGCGAGGATAGAGCGGGTCATGCCGAAGAAGCGGGCGGGAAGCCGCGCATGATCGGTGATGTCGAAGAAGATGAACCCGGACATGGGCGCGATATACGCGCGAATCTCCGGTCAGGCAACTGGCGTCGGGCGCGGGCCGGGTGCCTTCGGCGCCGGGGCAGTGGCCGACCGAGGCGGTCCGGGGATCACAGGGTCCGGCGGATCGGGCCTGCGAGACAGGCTGCACCCGGCCCGTCCCGCCAAGGCGCACCGCGCCTAGTCGGCAATCCGGGGGTTGTCGCCCAGGCCGCCCTGTGTCTGCGCCGCGGCAAGCACATCCTTGTCCCAGATCGCCTCGACCACGGCGCCCGAGCGGTCCGGGCGGTCCTTCTGCGGCAGGAAGGGGTCGGTCGCATTGGCAAAGGACAGGTCGGCGCCCGATCGCTCCAGAAGCGTCTTGGCGATGAAGAGGCCCAGTCCCATGCCTTCATAGCCCGGGCGCCGGTCCGGTTCGGGCTCGGCCCGGCGCACGCGGACGAAGGGATCGCCGATCCGCCCGATGACGTTGGGGGGAAAGCCGTCACCGTCATCCGTTATGCGCACGATGATCCGCTGGGCGGTCCATTCGCCCTCGATCCAGACCCGCGAGCGGGCGAAGTCGACCGCGTTCTGCACCAGATTGCGCAGACCATGGATGATCTCGGGCCGACGCTGGATCAAGGGCTGTTCGTCGGTGCCGTCCTGCACCGGGCCGAAGGCGAATTCGACCGCCTTCCCGCGGGCCAGATGCGGCTCGGCCGCCTCGCGCAGGACGGCGGACAGGGGCGCCTGCCGCAGGTGGCGGTCGTCCTTTCCGGCCCGGCCCATGTCGCGCAGGATGTCGCGGCAACGGTCGGCCTGGTCGCGGATCAGCCGGGCGTCCTCCTGCAACGCTGGCTGGCCGTCGAGTTCCTCGATCAGCTCGGCGCTGACCAGCTTGATTGTGGCAAGGGGCGTGCCGAGTTCGTGCGCAGCGGCGGCCACGACGCCGGCGAGGTCGGTCAGCTTCTGTTCGCGCGCAAGCGCCATCTGGGTGGCCAGCAGTGCCTCGGACATCGAGCGCATCTCGGTGGCGACGCGGCGGGAGTAGAGCCCCAGGAACAGGATGCCGATCACGATCGACAACCAGAAACCGAACACGAAGAGCGGCGGGATCACCAGCGCCCGGCCGTCGGCAAAGCGCAGGGGCAGGTGCCACACCAGGGCGGCGGTCACGATCAGGATGGCCAGCGTGCCCAGCGCGACGGTCGACCGCAACCGCAGGACGCTTGCGGATATCGTGACCGGCGCCAGCACGAGGATCGCGAAGGGGTTGGTCAGACCGCCGGTCAGGAAGATCAGGATGCCAAGCTGGCCGAGATCGAACAGCAGGGTCAGGAAGGCCTCGGCCTCGGAAAGGCGGCGATTTTCCGGGAACAGCATCGCGAGCGCGAGGTTGGCCAGGACCAAGGCTCCGACCGCCATGGCGCAGGGCCCGAGCGGCAGGTCCAACCCGTAGACCTGGCTGGCAACGAGGATCGCCCCGATCTGTCCGGCAACGGCCATCCAGCGCAGCAGGATGAGGGTCCGCAGGCGCACCCAGTTGGTCCCGGTCTCTCTGGTGTGATCGCCGGTGGCGAGGCTTGCCATGCTGTGACCGGATGTCCCTGTCGATGGATTGCTCATTGTTAAGGACGCCCCCATCTGAGATCAATGCAGCGCGTTGCAGAATGGGAGAGACGCCTGTGACCAGACTTTACGCGACCGTCGCCACGGTTGCCGTTGCCGCCTTTCTCGGGGCTTCGGCCTGGTATGTCCTGTCCGACCGCGAGGCGGACCCTTTCGCGCAGTGCCGACAGGGACAGGTTGCCGGCGGCGACATCGGCGGGCCGTTCACGCTGGTCAATTCCGCCGGGCAGACGGTCACGGATGCCGAGGTGCTGACAAAACCGTCGCTGGTCTATTTCGGCTATACCTTCTGCCCCGATGTGTGCCCCTTCGACATGTCGCGCAACGTCGAGGCCGTGGACCTGCTGGACAAGCGCGGCATCGACGTGACCCCGGTCTTCATCTCGATCGACCCCGAGCGCGATACGCCCGAAGCCCTGGCCGATTACGAGGCGAACCTGCATCCCAAGCTGATTGCGCTGACCGGCAGCGCCGAACAGGTCAAGGCGGCGTCTCAGGCCTACAAGACCTTCTACAAGCGGCGTGACACCGGGGACGAATTCTACCTGCTGGATCATTCGACCTTTACCTACCTGATGCTGCCGGGCGTGGGATTTGTGGATTTCTTCCGCCGCGAGATTACATCAGAGCAAATGGCGGAAAGCGTTGCATGTTTTGTCGAGGCGGGCAAAGCTGCAACGTGACGCCCGGAACCGAAGCAGGAATGCCGCATGACTGAAGACTTCGCCGCCGAGCTTGGCCCGGACCGCACGCTCTTGCTGGTCGATGACGACGAGCCCTTCGTGAAGCGTCTTGCAAAGGCGATGGAGAAACGCGGCTTTCTGCCGGACACGGCGCAAAGCGTTGCAGAAGGCAGGGCCAAGGCGATTGCCCGGCCGCCCGCCTATGCCGTGGTCGATCTGCGGCTCGAGGATGGCAACGGGCTCGAGGTCATCGAGGCCCTGCGCGAAAAGCGTCCCTCCTGCCGTGTTGTCGTGCTGACCGGCTATGGCGCCATTGCGACGG
>JBKBVC010000044.1:0-3565 GCA_046289805.1 Tabrizicola sp. | reverse complement strand
CAAGATCGGCGCCATCGACTATCTGTCGAAGCCCGCCGACGCCAACGACGTGACCAACGCGCTTCTGGCGCGGGGCGGCAACCTGCCCGAGCCGCCCCAAAACCCGATGTCGGCAGACCGCGTGCGCTGGGAACATATCCAGCGCGTCTACGAGATGTGCGACCGCAACGTCTCGGAAACCGCGCGCCGGCTTTCGATGCACCGGCGCACCTTGCAGCGCATCCTGGCAAAGCGCAGTCCCAGATAATTTACCTTTCTTGCACTGATCCACAATTCCCCCTATCAAGTCCCATGCCTGTGCAGGAGGGATCAGACATTGAACGTCGATTTGAATAGCCTTTCCTTGAAAGAGCTGAAGGATCTGCAATCGCAGGTAGCAAAGGCGATTGCCGGATATGAGGATCGCCGCAAGAAGGAAGTGCTTGCGGAGCTTGACGAAATCGCCAAGGCAAAAGGGTATTCCCTGGCTGAATTGACCGGCATTGCGGCGGGCCGCAAGCGGGCGCCCTCCGTGGCGAAATATGCGAATCCCGCCAATCCGTCCGATACCTGGTCAGGCCGCGGGCGCAAGCCGCGCTGGTTCACCGAGGCGCTGGCCAAGGGCAAGAAGCCGGAAGATCTGGCGATCTGATTCTCAGCCCTGCGTCTTGAGCCATTTCAGAAATGCCCGGGCGGCGGCGCGTTTTGGTCCGGGCAATGTGACGACGAAATAGGCCGGCAGTTTCTCGAGGCTTTCGTGGACGATGCGCAGCCGGCCCTCGGCGACGTCGGATTCAATCAGCGCCATGCTTTCCACCACAAGCCCCAATCCCTGCCGCGCCGCCGCCAGCGCCAGTTCCTCGCTGTTGATGTCGGTGCGCTCAAGCCGTCCGGGCTCCAGCCCGAGTTGACGCAGATAGGCGTCCTGTTCCGGCCAGGTCGGAGACAGGATCCAGTCCATCCGCGCCATGTCATCGACCGTGAGGTCGCGATCGCCGATCAGCGCAGGCGCCCCCACGATCACCAGCCGGGCCGAGGTGAGATACTCTGACTCGACCCCCGGCCAGTTGCCGTTGCCATAGCGGATGGCCAGGTCCATCCGCTCGCGGTGAAGGTCCACGACCCTGCTGTCGGGGTGCAGGGACAGGCCGATTTCGGGGTGCTGCTGCCAGAAATCCTTGAGCCGCGGCATCAGCCATTGCGCGGCGAAGGCGGTCGTCAGGGTGATGCGGACGGGGCGGTCGGCCTCGCCGGCCCGCAAGGCTTCCAGCCCGCGCTGGATCGCGCCGAACCCTTCGCCAAGGGCCGCGGCCAGTTGCTCTCCGTCTGCGGTCAGGCTGACCCCGCGCCCCTCTCGCTGGACCAGCGGGCGCCCCAGGGCCTCCTCCAACGCGCGGACCTGCTGGGCCACGGCGGCGTGGGTCACGTTCAGGACCCGCGCCGCCTGGCTGAAGTTGCGCAGTTCCGCCGTGGCCGCAAAGGCGCGCAAGGCAGTCAGCGACGGGAAGTTGCGCCAGTCGATCATATGTTAGACTGTCTTACAGTTCAGAAGCCTTTTTGAATCGTATCACAGCCTTTTTCATGGCAGAAGAGGCCATCGAAAGCCGAAAGGGAGAAAGGAAATGTTGAATATCTTCGCCGATGCCCTGATGATCGCAACGCGGTTCAGGCCCAACACCGAAGACTACCTGCCGCGCCGCGACCCGCGCCGGTCGCCGCGCGAGTTCCAGGATGATGCGGCGCTGCGCACCGCCGATCACCTGCGGCACAAGGGCCGTTGATGCCCGGTGTCTGTCAGCAATCTGCAAGCAGTCTCGCAACGATCGAGACATAGTCCGCCCGCACCTCTGCGGGCGGACGAAGCCTGATTTCCAGCCGGTGGATCAGTTCCGGCAAAGGCCTGCCGAACAGCTTGTCGGCCTCCGCCTCCCTGAATCCGGCGATCCTCACCGCCTCCAGCCAGGCTGAAACCCTGTCCGCCGCCTTGATCGCCTTCTTGATCGGCGCAGGCAGCACCGCAGGCAGCCCGAACCGCAGATGCACCGCCGCCGTCAGCCGCTGATCCAACTCGCCATAGCCCGGTCCGACAGCCGCCTTCACCGGGCTGATCATGTCGCCGATCACATATTCCGGCGCATCGTGCAGCACCGCCGCCAGCCGCCATCTCGCCGCAATGCCGGGGTTGCCGCGCGTGAAGATCTCTTCGACCAGCAGGGAATGCTCCGCGACCGAATAGGGCCAGTCGCCGCGCGTCTGTCCGTTCCAGCGGGCGACGAAGGCCAGGCCGTGGGCTATGTCCTCGATCTCGATATCCACCGGTGTGGGGTCCAGCAGATCCAGACGACGGCCTGATAGCATCCTCTGCCAGGCGCGGGGTTGTTTCATCTTGGGGCCTTTGTTGTCTGTGGTGGGGATCAATGCTATCTGCCCCGGCAACAAGGGATCAAGGAGAGCGCAGAATGGCTGCGGACTACATCGTCAAGGACATCGCCCTGGCCGAGTTCGGCCGCAAGGAGCTGACCATCGCGGAAACCGAGATGCCGGGCCTGATGGCCTGCCGCGAGGAGTTTGGCGCATCGCAGCCGCTGAAGGGCGCGAAGATCGCCGGTTCCCTGCACATGACCATCCAGACCGGCGTGCTGATCGAGACGCTGAAGGCGCTGGGCGCCGATGTGCGCTGGGCCTCGTGCAACATCTTCTCCACGCAGGACCACGCCGCAGCCGCCATCGCCGCCTCTGGCACCCCGGTCTTTGCCATCAAGGGTGAAAGCCTGGAACAGTACTGGGACTACACCGACCGCATCTTCCAGTTCGGCGGCGAGGGTGGCACGGCCAACATGATCCTCGACGACGGCGGGGATGCGACGCTTTACATCCTGCTGGGGGCGCGGGTCGAGGCGGGCGAGACCGACCTGATCGCAGTTCCGACCTCGGACGAGGAAGTGTGCCTGTTCAACCAGATCCGCAAGCGCATGGCCGCCACCCCCGGCTGGTTCACCAAGCAGCGCGCCGCGATCAAGGGAGTGTCGGAAGAGACCACCACGGGCGTCCATCGGCTGTATGAGCTCCACAAGAAGGGCCTCCTGCCCTTCCCGGCGATCAACGTCAACGACAGCGTGACGAAGTCGAAGTTCGACAACAAGTACGGCTGCAAGGAATCGCTGGTGGACGGCATCCGCCGTGCCACCGACACCATGATGGCCGGCAAGGTCGCCGTCGTCTGCGGCTATGGCGACGTGGGCAAGGGCTCGGCCGCCAGCTTGCGCGGGGCCGGTGCGCGGGTGAAGGTCACGGAAATCGATCCGATCTGCGCGCTGCAGGCGGCGATGGACGGCTACGAGGTCACTCTGCTGGAGGACGAGGTCGCCACCGCCGACATCTTCATCACCACCACCGGCAACCGCGACGTGATCCGCATCGAGCACATGCGCCAGATGAAGGACATGGCCATCGTCGGCAACATCGGCCACTTCGACAACGAGATCCAGGTGGCGGCCCTGCGCAACCACAAGTGGACGAACATCAAGGAACAGGTGGACATGATCGAGATGCCCTCGGGCAACCGGATCATCCTCTTGTCCGAAGG
>JBKBVC010000447.1:0-1846 GCA_046289805.1 Tabrizicola sp. | reverse complement strand
AACGCAGGGGTTCGGGGATCGGGACCTGATAGACCAGGATCTGGCCAGGCTTCAGCGGGGTTTCCGGGATCCGGTGGCGGGTCTGGATCACGGTTGCCTCGGCGGTGGTCTCGGTCGTGGCCACCCCGGCGGTGCGCTGGAAGAAGCGGCGGATCGACACCGCGTTCGTCGTGTCGTCCGCGCCCTGGTCGATCACCTTCAACCGGTCCTCCGGCACCAGGCAGGCCGCCGTCACCTGCACCCCGCCCGTGCCCCAGCCATAGGGCATCGGCATCTCGCGGCTGGCGAAGGGCACCTGATAGCCGGGCACGGCGATCCCCTTCAGGATCGCGCGGCGGATCATCCTCTTGGTCTGTTCGTCGAGATACGCGAAATTGTAACCCTGGTCGGTCACGATATGCTCCTGCAGGGGGACAAGGCCGGGAAAGGAGGACAGGCATGCTCTGGCTCGCACTCGCCGCGGTGGTCGGCACCGTGCTCATCGGGGCAATCACCATGCGTCAGCCTGCGGAACCGGGCAGGCAGCGGCACGGAAGGAAGTCCGGCGATGGGGGCGACGGGACGGCGACACTGGCGGCGACCGATGATGGCGCGGCCTGTGACGCGGGCGACAGCTGCGGCGACGGCGGGGGCGGTGGAGGGGGTGACTAGGATCATTCCGCAGCCTCCTGCATGGTCTGCGCCTCGGCCCGCAGGCGGCGGACCAGTTCCAGTTCCGCCTGGAAATCGACGTAGTGCGGCAGCTTGATGTGTTCGAGGAACCCCGTGGCC
Source organism: Tabrizicola sp. (assembly GCA_046289805.1). Classification (GTDB taxonomy): domain Bacteria; phylum Pseudomonadota; class Alphaproteobacteria; order Rhodobacterales; family Rhodobacteraceae; genus Tabrizicola. The sequence continues at coordinate 1,075 of JBKBVC010000447.1, read as the reverse complement.
TGGATGTTGTCGCAGTGCATCAGCACGAATTCCTCGTCCTGCGCCGGGGCATTGGTGAAGTCCTCGCCCAGTTCCTTCCAGCGCAAGCTGCGGTCCACGAGGCTCATCGCGATGGCCTTGCGTTCCGACTGGCCCATGACCAGGCCATAGCCGCGGGTGAACTGCGGCGGCTCGGTTTTCGAGCCCTTGAACTGGTTCACCGTCTCGCATTCGGTCAGCTCGATCTCGCCGATCTCGACGGCAAGGCCCAGCTCGGGGATGTCCACCTCCACCGCCACAGTGCCGATGCGCAATTCGCCGACGAAGGCGTGGGTCCGGCCATAGCCACGCTGGGTGGAATAGGCGAGCCCGAGGACGAACCCCTCGTCCCCCCGCGCCAGCGCCTGAAGCCGCAGGGCGCGGTCGGCGGGCAGTTCCATCGGCTCGCGCGTCAGGTCGGGGGGCGTGGCATCCGAGGGATGCGCTTCCTCGATCAGCCCGTCGCGGTTGAGGAGGCCCGTGACATGGGGGACACGGGGTGCCCCCCCTCCCAATCCCTCCCCCACCAGGGGGGAGGGAGGCGCCTCTTGCCCGGCCGCCGCGCCGGAAGCCTCCCCTCCCCCCCGTGGGGAGGGGATGGGGGTCGGGGGCTCGCCCTCGGCCATCAGCGCGAAGTCCAGCAGGCGATGGGTGTAGTCGAAGGTCGGCCCCAGCACCTGCCCGCCCGGCAGGTCCTTGAACGTGGCGCTGATCCGTCTGTCCACCGCCATGGCGCCCGTGTCCACCGGGCGCGACCCGGCCAGGCGCGGCAGAGTGGTGCGGTAGGCGCGGATCAGGAACACCGCCTCGATCAGGTCGCCCCGCGCCTGCTTGATCGCCAGCGCTGCCAGGTCGGGGTCGTAGAGCGAGCCCTCGGCCATCACCCGGTTGACGGCCAGCTTCATCTGCTCGCGGATCTGCGGGATGGTCAGTTCGGGCACCGCGCGGTCGCCCCGGCGTTCCTCGGCCAGCCACTGGTGCGCATTGTCGATGGCGCGTTCGCCACCCTTGACGGCGACATACATCAGATCTTCTCCACGCGGGTGGACCGGGGCAG
>JBKBVC010000043.1:0-8618 GCA_046289805.1 Tabrizicola sp. | reverse complement strand
TCGCAACCCTCGCACCGGTGAGGCGGTCAAGGTCGAGGACAAGAAGGTCCCCTTCTTCAAGACCGGCAAGCTGCTGCGCGACCGGCTGAACGGCAAGTAGGCGGCCCCGTGCCTTGCGCCCGAGGCGGTTCGGGCCGATAGTGACAGCGGAACCCGTGGGGCGCGCTTCGCATGATCCGCTATCTTCGACTGATCTTCCTGGGCCTTCTGGGCCTTGGCCTTCTGACCGTCGCGCTGGCGAACCGGGCAGCGGTGCCTGTGCGCCTGCTGCCGCCGGACCTGGCGGCGCTGACCGGTCTGACCTGGACCATGGAGATGCCCCTGTTCCTCGTGATCTTCGCTGCGATCATCGTCGGCGTGCTGATCGGCTTCGTCTGGGAATGGTTCCGCGAGCACGGCCACCGTGCCACCGCCAGCCAGAAGGCGCGCGAGGTGGCGCGGCTCGAGCGGGAACTGGCGGTGCTGAAGGATGCGACCTCGGTCCCGCCGAAGGACGAGGTGCTGGCGCTCTTGGAAAAGCGGTGATGCGGAATGTTCGCGTCAAGATCTGCGGGTTGAAATCTCCCGCCGATGTCGCCGCGACGGCCGCAGCCGCGGCGGCCTATGCGGGCTTCAACTTCTTCCCCAGATCCCCGCGTCACGTCACGCCCGAACAGGCCCGGGCCCTGGCCCTCGTCGTGCCCGACGGGCTGTGCAAGGTCGCGCTGGTGGTCGATGCCGACGATGCGACGCTGGACGCGATCGTGGCCCAGGTGCCGCTCGACATGCTGCAACTCCACGGCCACGAGACGCCCGCCCGGGTCGCCGAGGTCAAGGCGCGCTACGGCCTTCCGGTAATGAAGGTGATCGGTGTCGCCGAGGAGGCCGACCTTGCGGGGCTTCTGGACTACCAGCTGGTTGCCGATCAGATCCTGGTGGATGCCAAGGCGCCGAAGGGCGCGGTGCTGCCCGGCGGCAACGGGCTGACCTTCGACTGGCGGCTTCTGGTCGGGCGCAAGTGGCTGAAGCCCTGGATGCTGGCAGGTGGCTTGACGCCGGAGAATGTGGGGCAGGCCATCCAGCGCACCGGCGCGCGGCAGGTCGATGTGGCCAGCGGGGTGGAAAGCGCTCCGGGGGTGAAGGATGCGGGCCTGATCGCGGCCTTTGTTCAGGCGGCGCAGGGTGTCAAGGACGGCGTGCCGATCCTTCGGTGACGATGTCTTGCGGCAAATAGCGGCGGAGCCTTTGAAGGCTCCGGTCCGGAGTTTTTGCAAACTCCGGCTTTTCCCGGCTGCCTGATGGCGCTACATCCCGACAGGAACAACGGGGGATGCGCCATGGCCGAGGACGGGTTGAACAGCTTCATGACGGGGCCGGACGAACAGGGCCGCTTCGGCCTCTTCGGCGGGCGGTTCGTCAGCGAAACCCTGATGCCGCTGATACTGGAACTGGAAGAACGCTACAACCACGCCAAGACCGATCCGACCTTCTGGGCCGAGATGGACGACCTTTGGAAACACTATGTCGGCCGGCCCTCGCCCCTGTATTTCGCGCCCCGGCTGACCGAGCATCTGGGCGGCGCCAAGGTCTACATGAAGCGCGACGAGCTGAACCATACCGGAGCGCACAAGATCAACAATGTGCTCGGCCAGATCATCCTGGCCCGCCGCATGGGCAAGACCCGGATCATTGCGGAAACCGGCGCGGGCCAGCACGGGGTCGCCACCGCGACGGTCTGCGCCAAGTTCGGGCTGAAATGCGTGGTCTACATGGGCGCGCATGACGTGGAACGCCAGGCGCCGAACGTCTTCCGCATGAAGCTCCTGGGCGCCGAGGTGATCCCTGTCACCTCCGGTCGTGGCACGCTGAAGGACGCGATGAACGATGCGCTGCGCGACTGGGTCACCAACGTCCGCGACACCTTCTACTGCATCGGCACGGTGGCCGGCCCCCATCCCTATCCGGCCATGGTGCGCGACTTCCAGTCGATCATCGGCAGGGAGGTTCGCTGGCAGCTGGCCGAACAGGAAGGCGAGGGCCGTCTGCCAGATGTCGTCGTCGCGGCCATCGGCGGCGGGTCGAACGCGATGGGCCTGTTCTATCCCTTCCTCGACGACCCCTCGGTCCGGATCGTCGGCGTCGAGGCCGGCGGCAAGGGCGTGGACGAGCGGATGCAGCATTGCGCGTCCCTCACCGGCGGGCGTCCGGGGGTATTGCACGGCAACCGCACCTACCTGTTGCAGGATGCCGACGGGCAGATCCTCGAAGGCTTCTCGATCTCGGCCGGGCTCGACTATCCCGGCATCGGGCCGGAACATGCCTGGCTGCATGACGTGGGCCGCGCGGAATATGTCAGCATCACCGATGCCGAGGCGCTGGAGGCCTTCCAGCTCTGCTGCAAGCTGGAAGGCATCATCCCGGCGCTGGAGCCGTCGCATGCGCTCGCCCAGGTCATGAAACTGGCGCCGACGCTGCGCAGGGACCAGATCATCGTGATGAACATGTGCGGACGCGGCGACAAGGACATCTTTACCGTGGCGAGGCACCTGGGCGTGCAGATGAAAGTCTGACCGCAAGGGCAGCCCGGCCCACCGCGGCCGGGTCTGCGGCATAAACTATCGTTTAGGCGCACCAACGGGATGACTACGCCGCCGGGTCTAAACCCCCGGTGAATGGCCTTGGCCCCGATGCTGCGACATTACGGATCTCATGCACCCGGCGGCTATCGCGGTTTGCCGGTGCGAGGGAAGCAATCCTAGGAGATCCATCATGAAACTGAAAACCAGGCTGCTCAGCTACACCGCCGCCGCTGTCCTGTCCGCCAGCGCGGCCTTTGCTGCCGTCGACGGCCAATCGCTGGCTGACCAGTATCTGGCCGAGGGCTACACCTATGTCGAGGTCACGGTCGGCCCGACGCAGACCAAGGTCGAAGCCATCAAGGGCGGCGTCAAGATCGAGGTCGTCTACGACAACGAGACGCTGGCGGTCCTCAAGAGCAAGGAGGAGGCCGCGGACACCGGGGATCAAGCGAAGACCGGTTCGAAGGTGCGGACTGCGGGCGACGATTTCGAAGACGATGATCAAGGTGGCAGCGGCCACAAGGGCCACGACGGGTCTGACGACGACGGGTCTGACGACGACCATGGCCGCGACGACGGGTCTGACGACGACGGTTCGGACGACGAGGGCGACGACGACCATGGCGGAAAGGGTGATGATGGCGACGACGACTGACGCCTGCAAGTCAGTCCAGGTGGGAAGCCCCGGTATTGCCGGGGCTTTCGGCGTCGCCCATACTGTCGGGACTGACCCGGGGGTGGAAGAATGAGACGGCGAGCGTTTCTTGCCGGGATTGCCGCAGGCGTTGCGCTTGGGGCACCCGCATCGGCGGAGGACGTTACTGCAAGCATCGTGCGGCAACTCCGTCGGCTCGGTTTCCGGTCGATTGTCCAGGAGCGCACCCTGCTGGGTCGCATCCGCATCGTCGCAAGCCGCCGGGATGGCGTCCGCGAGATCATCGTCAATCCCAAGACCGGTGAGATCCTGCGTGACCTATGGACCCCGAAAGACAAGAGCAAGGGTTCGATCACGATCATCGACGATCGGGATGACGGTGGTAGCGGCGGCAGAGGCGGCAGAGGTGACGACGACGATGATCACGACGACGATGATCACGACGACGATGACGACGATGAAGACGATGACGACGATGACGATTGATCGGGCCTGCCGGTCCCTGGTTTCCGAGTGAAACGCGCGGCGCCATACATAGCGATCCTGCTGGTCCAGGCGCTCTGCGCCTTCTTTTTCGTCGCCGACATCCTGTCTTCGGTCGTGGGCATCCGCAGCACCCCGATCAGCTGGGAGATGCGCGAGGCGCTGGAGATCGGTGCGGCTGTCGGGCTGGTGCTGGGCGTGGTGGTCGGTGGGTTCATGCTGCGGCGGGCCCTGCGCGACCGGCACCGCGCCGAGGAGCGGCTGCGGCGAGCATCGGGTGCCTTCGCCGACCTCCTGCGCGAACGGTTCGAGGAATGGGGGCTGACACCTTCGGAAAAGGACGTCGCTCTGTTCGCGATCAAGGGGATGTCGACGGCCGAGATCGCGCAGTTGCGGTCGACCAGCGAGGGGACGGTCAAGGCGCAAACCAATGCGATCTATCGCAAGGCCGGAGTGACCGGGCGACCGCAGCTTCTGTCGCTTTTCATCGAGGATCTCATGCGCGACGACGGGACGATCCGCCCGATGCCGGAAGCCGCCCCGGATGCCACCGTGTCGGTCAAGTAGGCTGACAGGTCAATCGCTGGCGTGCTGCTTCAGGATCTCGATCGGGACCACGGCCAGCGTTGCCTGATGCGTGGCCGCAAGCCTGACTTTCGGGGCTGCGCCTTCCTCGTGCGCTTGCAGGAAGCGGCTGGCGCAAAGGCACCATTGGTCGCCGGGTTTCAACCCCGCGAAGCCGTATTCCGGGCGCGGGGTGGACAGGTCGTTGCCCAGATACTTCGAGAGCGCGAGGAACTCGGCCGTCATCAGGGCGCAGACGGTGTGCAGTCCGCGATCCATCGGGCCGGTGTTGCAGCAGCCGTCGCGGAAGAAGCCGGTCACCGGGTCGGTGGAACAGGGCTCGAGCGGCTGGCCAAGGACATTGAGCGAGGGAAGCTTCATCGGCAAAGAATGGCAGGTCGGGCTGCGGCTGTCCAGTGGCGTCCACCGTGGACAGCCTTTCCCGTCCGAAGGAAATCAATGGGTTGTCTGTGGGTGTTCAGGAAGGCTTAACCGATGGATAGCGACAGTTCACCCCGTAGTCCGCGACGACCGGGAAGCTGCCGTCCTCGCCGAATTCGCCCATCGTGGTGACACCAAGGCTGTCTGCCTGTCCGGTCGCCGACATGGTGCCGGGCCCCGGCCAGCCTGTCCCTGGCGATGTCGATGCGGCAGGTCGTGCAGCCTGGGTGGCAGTGGAGTGTCGGTCTGGCAAGGGCTGCGGCGTTGCGGGGAGGTGACCGGACGGAGCGCCCTGCGGGGCGAATCCCTGTCTTGTGGAAGGGCTTCGCCTCCCCCTCGGCCTGTGGGGGCGCTGCCCCTGGCCCCCGCGATGCTTGCAGGCCGGCGAAAGGGTTTCGGGGCGGGCTGGACCCTTGGGCGGCCTTTGTCTATAAGGCCGCCATGCTGATGGGATGGGTTCTTCGCGCGCGAATTACTTGCCCGGCGGGCTGAGGCCCGACCGGGTTTGTCGCCTTGCCGCTGGCCCGTGACGGGCCGACCTGCCCCTGATTTCTTGAGGTTCCCCTCCCATGTGCGCCGATACCGCCGCCCCCTCCTCCGACACGCCCGACTACCGCGACACCGTCTTCCTGCCTGAAACCGCCTTTCCGATGCGTGCAGGTCTTCCCCAGCGCGAGCCTGAGTGGCTGGCGCGGTGGGAAAGGATCGGGGTCTATGACCGGCTGCGCGAGCGGTCCGCGGGGCGGGAGCCCTTCGTGCTGCACGATGGCCCGCCTTACGCCAACGGGCATCTGCACATCGGGCACGCGCTGAACAAGGTGCTGAAGGACATGGTTGTGCGCAGCCAGCAGATGATGGGCCGCGACGCGCGCTATGTGCCGGGCTGGGACTGCCACGGGTTGCCGATCGAGTGGAAGATCGAAGAGCAGTATCGGGCGAAGGGGCTGAACAAGGATGACGTGGACACCGTAGCCTTCCGCCAGGAATGTCGCCGCTTTGCCGAAGGCTGGATCGACGTCCAGCGCGCGGAGTTCAAGCGGCTGGGCGTCACCGGCAAGTGGGACCGGCCCTACCTGACCATGGAATACCACGCCGAGGCGGTGATCGCCGACGAGTTCATGAAGTTCCTGATGAACGGCACGCTCTATCAGGGCTCGAAGCCGGTGATGTGGTCTCCGGTCGAGAAGACCGCGCTGGCCGAGGCGGAGGTGGAGTATCACGACCATACCTCGCATCAGGTCTGGGTGCGGTTCCGGGTGATCCATGGGGATGCGCTGTTCACCCGGACGCCGACCGATGTCGTGATCTGGACGACGACGCCGTGGACCATCCCGCAGAACCGGGCCGTCGCCTTCGGGCCGGAGATCGCCTATGGGCTTTACGAGATCATCGGGCGGCCCGAGGACAGCAGCGCGACCATCGGTCATCGGGTGATCGTCGCCGACAAGCTGGCCGAGGCGGTGTTCGGTCAGGCAAGGCTGGTCGGACCCGAGATGGTGCGGCGGCTGGGGGACGTCTCGGCAGCGGACCTGAAGGGCATGGTCATGGCGCACCCCTTCCGCGGCGTCGAGGGCGGCAAGGGCGAATGGGATTATGACGTGCCCATGCTTCCCGGCGATCATGTCACCGACGATGCGGGCACGGGCTTTGTCCATACCGCACCCAGCCATGGTGACGAAGACTATCAGCTGGGCGTCAAGTTCGGCCTGCCGATGACCTACAACGTCGAGGCCGACGGCTCCTACCGCGCCGACCTGCCCCTATTCGGCGGGCAGCACATCATCACTCCCGACGGCAAGGAAGGGCCGGCGAACGTGTCGGTCATCAAGCAGCTGGCCTACACGGGCACGTTGTTTGCCAAGGGCAAGTTCAAGCACCAGTATCCGCATTCCTGGCGGTCCAAGGCCCCGGTGATCTACCGCAACACGCCGCAGTGGTTCGTCGCCATCGACAAGGTGCTCGATGACGGGATGTCCACCTATGGCGACACGATCCGCAAACGGGCGCTGAACTCGATCACTCAGCTGGTCGAATGGACCCCGGCGACGGGCCGCAACCGCCTGCATTCGATGATCGAGGCGCGGCCCGACTGGGTGCTGTCGCGCCAGCGCGCCTGGGGCGTGCCGCTGACCTGCTTCGTGAAGAAGGGCGCGCGGCCGGATGCGCCGGACTTCCTGCTCAAGAACGCCGAGGTCAATGCGCGGATCCGGGCGGCCTTCGAGGCCGAAGGCGCCGATGTCTGGTATGTGCAAGGATTCAAGGAAAAGGTCCTGTCCGGCATCGTCGATCCGTCGGATTATGAACAGGTCTATGACGTGCTGGACGTCTGGTTCGATAGCGGCTCCACCCATGCCTTCGTCCTGCGCGACCGCGAGGACGGCAGCCCGGACGGCATCGCCGACCTTTATCTGGAAGGCACCGACCAGCATCGCGGCTGGTTCCATTCGTCCATGCTGCAAGCCTGCGGCACCAAGGGCCGCGCGCCCTATCGGGGCGTCCTGACCCACGGTTTCACGCTGGACGAGAAGGGCATGAAGATGTCCAAGTCGCTCGGCAACACGGTCGCCCCGCAAGAGGTTATCGGCGAATACGGTGCCGACATCCTGCGGCTCTGGGTGGCGCAGTCGGACTACACCGTGGACCTTCGGATCGGCAAGGAGATCCTGAAGGGCGTGGCCGACAGCTACCGGCGCCTGCGCAACACCATGCGCTACATGCTGGGCGCACTGGCCGGGTTCAGCGAGGCGGAGCGGGTGGAGCCGCGCGAGATGCCGGAACTGGAGCGCTGGGTGCTGCATCGCCTCGCCGAACTCGACGCCGAGGTGCGCAAGGGCTATGCCGCCTACGATTTCCAGGGCGTGTTCCAGAAGCTGTTCACCTTCTGCACCTCGGACCTGTCGTCGTTCTATTTCGACATCCGCAAGGATGCGCTCTACTGCGACGCGCCCGGCGCGCTGCGTCGCCGCGCCTGCCGGACGGTGATGGACCTGCTCTTCCACCGCCTGACCACCTGGCTCGCGCCGATCCTGGTCTTCACCATGGAGGAGGTCTGGCTGGAACGCTTCCCCGGCGAGGAGAGCTCGGTCCACCTGGTCGATTTCCCCGAGACCCCGGCAAGCTGGCGCGACCCGGCGCTGGCCGAGAAGTGGGATCAGGTCCGCGATGCCCGGCGCGTGGTGACCGGGGCGCTGGAGGTGCAGCGGACTGCGAAGGTGATCGGCGCCAGCCTCGAGGCCGCGCCCGAGGTCTTCGTCTCGCCCGCCATGGCCGCGATCCTCGGCAGCGTCGATTTCGCCGAGACCTGCATCACCTCGGACCTCACCCTGCGCACGGGCGAGCCGACGGAAGGCGCCTTCCGGCTGGCCGATGTGCAGGGGGTCGCGGTCCAGTTCCACCCCGCGACCGGGCAGAAATGCGAACGCTGCTGGAAGGTGCTGCCCGACGTGGGCACGCACAGGCACCCCGGCACCTGCCGGCGCTGCAACGACGCGCTGGGCTGACCGGGACGCGACGACCGGGCGCAGGCTGACAGGCCCGGGCCGAAACTTTCGCCCGCGAAATGTGGTATCCTTCCATCATCAAGGGAGGACGCCATGATCCATCACAGCCCCTACCCGCCGGTCGCCCTGACCGGCGAAAGCATCACCCAGCGCGTGTTGCGCGGGCTTGGTCCGGACCAGGATCGGGTGGTGCTGATCGACGGCCCCTCGGGGCGCGAGATGACCGCCGGCGCGCTCGAGACCGGGATCCGGCGTCTTGCCGGGGGGCTGAGGGCGCGGGGCATCGGCAAGGGCGACGTGGTGGCGATCCTCGCGCCGAATTTGCCGGAATATGCCGTGGTCTTTCACGGCGTGGCCTTTGCGGGCGCGACGGTGACGACCATCAACCCGACCTACACCGCGCCAGAGATCGCGCAT
>JBKBVC010000446.1:0-1850 GCA_046289805.1 Tabrizicola sp. | reverse complement strand
GCATCCGAAATGGCTGAATTTCACCGACTGGAACTACGATTTCGGCGGCACCAACATCGCCACGGCGATCCGCGACCACAAGGGCAAGCGCTGCGTGCTGGCGCATTGCTGGGGGATGGTGGAGGGGACGTCGAGCTTTCTCGGGATCGAGAACTGCTGGATGAACCTGGGCGGCAACCCGCAGCTGATGGCGGATTTCTTCGACCGATATGCCGACTGGATGTGCGTCCAGGTGGACCAGATGATCGAGGCCGGGGTGGACATGATGACCCTCTCGGACGACTGGGGATCCAACGGGACGATGCTGTTCAGCCCGAAATCCTGGCGGCAGCTGATCAAGCCCTATGCGATGCGGGTGGTGCAGCATGCCCGCAGCCGGGGCATACCGGTGAACCTGCACTCGGACGGCTATATCCTGCAAGTCGTCGATGACATCATCGAGATGGGCTACACGTCCTGGCATCCGGTGCAGGAAAGCGCCGGGATCGACCCGCGCGAGGTGAAGGCGAAGTGGGGCGACAAGATCGTCATCTACGGCTCGCTCGACGTGATCGACGGGCTGTTGAAGTATGATGGCGACGAGCTGGACGAATACATCACCGAACGGTTCGGGATCTACGCTCCGGGCGGCGGCTTCATCTTCAACGGCGGACATTTCATCCAGCCGGACATCCCGCCGATGCGGCTGGTGCGGGCCTACCGGCTGGTGAACAGGCTGGCGGCGCAATACGGGACGCTTCAGTGAAGGTCCCTGGCAGCGCGGTCTGGATCGGTCCGGCGCATCCCTTCGATCTGCGCGAAGCATATGTGAACTTTCGTGCGGATATTGATCTGCCCGCGGCCCCGCGCGAGGCAGTCCTGCGTCTGTCGGCGGACAGTCGCTATCGCCTCTGGGTCAACGGAGCCTTTGCCGGCCGCGGGCCGGAGCGGTCCTGGCCGTCCTCGATGGCGGTTGACGAACGTCCGGTTGCCGACCTGCTACGGCGCGGAAGGAACCGGATCGCGGTCCAGGTGCACTCTGCCGGCCATTCGCATTTCTCGCATGTCCACCGTGGCGCCTGCGGATGGATCGGATGGCTGGAAACGGACGGGAAGGTGGTTCTGACAACCGGACCGCACTGGAAGGCACGCCGGGATCGATCCTGGGCGGATCGCGTGGACCGGGTCTCGATCTATGGGACGGGCGTCGAGGACCGGGACCTGCGGTTGCAGGAGGATTGGCTGGAAGCCGATGCTTCCGACTGGGACGCCGCGCGGGTCGTGCAAGGGGCAGAGGGGCCGGTCTGGCACCGGCTGCGGCCCCGGGCAACAGCCTTGCCGGTCGAACAGACTCAGACGCTCGAGTCGCCCTGGCAAGTGCGGATCAGCGCTTCGGTGGCGGCCTCGGCAGACCCGCACGGCGATCTGCGAAAACTGTTTTCAGCATCGGTCAGCGCCAGGGCCCCTTCCCTTCTGCCGCGCGGTTCCGTCGCGATCTGGATCTTCGATCTGGGGGCAAGCCGGGCCTGTCTCGGCGGCGTCGAGGTCACGGCTGCGGGCGGCGAGCGTCTGCTGATCTCCTATGCCGAAAAGCTGCGGGATGGGGAGCTTCTGCTGCCGGACCCCACAACCTATTGCCGGATGCGCCCAACGGACCGGTTCACCCTGCGGCCGGGGCGGCAGCTGGTCGAGGGGTTTACCCCGCGCGGCGCGCGGTATCTGGTCTTTGCGCTGGAAGGTGGTGGGGTTTCCCCGCTGCCGAGGTTCTTCGCCTAGGAGGTCGCGCGCCGATCTGACACGCTCCATCAGGCGGCGAAGTTTAGATGCTTAGTCCCGGCATCTAGCGGATCGGCCATAGAATGAATCTGTCT
>JBKBVC010000445.1:0-1851 GCA_046289805.1 Tabrizicola sp. | reverse complement strand
CCCCTGCCCCCGGTCGAAAAAGACGGTGGTGATCGTGCCCTCGCAGACCTCGCCGCGCTCGTTCAAGAACAGCACCTCGTCCAGACCCTCGGGCAAAGCCGCGCGGGCCGCATCATAGACCGCGCGCCGGGTCGTCTTGACCCGCAGCCAGGGATCGTCGGACCGAAGCCGCGCCTCGGCCAGGCCGACCCGCCATGCGGCCTTTGTCGGGGGCAAGGGGGCGACCTGCCACTCCACCCGGCCCGCGCGGTCCAGCGTCAGCCGCAACCGGGCGGGGTGGTGTGGGCCCGAAGGTTCCACCTCCGGGCAGGCCCAGCCCAGCAGCTCTGCCGACCGCCGCAGACGCGCCCGATGCAGCGGCCAGCGCGGGGCGGCCCGGCCGTCCCAGAGCACCGTCTCGATCAGCTTCAGTCCCGGCTCACCGCCGCCTTCACGAAGCGCGCCTTCCACAGCGCCTCCTCCCATTCGCCCTCGGCGGTCGAGCCATGCGTCAGCCCCCCGCCCACGTTCAGCACGACCCGGTCCCCGCTGACCGACAGCGTGCGGATCGCGACCGAGAAATCCGCGTCCCCCGAGGGCGACATCCAGCCCACCGCGCCACAATAGACGCCGCGGGCGAAGGGCTCCACCTCGCGGATGATCTCCATCGCGCGGATCTTCGGAGCCCCCGTAACGCTGCCGCAGGGAAACAGCGCCACCATCAGGCCGGGCAGGGTCGCCGGGCGCTCCAGCACCCCCTCGACCGTCGAGGTCATCTGGTGCACCGTCGCATAGCTTTCGATGGCGTAAAGCGCCGGCACCTTCACCGTGCCCACCTTCGAAAGCCGGCTGATGTCGTTGCGCAGAAGGTCCACGATCATCAGGTTCTCGGCCCGGTCCTTCTCGGCCCCCTGCAACTCGGCAATGATCGCCGCGTCCTCGGCTGCATCCTTGCCGCGGGGCCGCGTGCCCTTCATCGGCCGGGTGACGATCCGGCCCTGTCCGACCTTGAAGAACAGCTCCGGGCTGCGCGACACGACCACGGGCCCCACGCCCAGATCGACATAGGCCCCGTGCCCCACCGCCCCCGTCCGTCGGAACGCGCCATACAGCCCCAGCGGGGTGCCGGAAACCAGCCGCGCCGCCATCGGAAAGGTCAGGTTCACCTGGTAGCAGTCGCCCGCGGCGATGTAGTCGAACACCTTCCGCGCGGCCGTGCCATAGGCGCGCCTGCCGATCTGCGGCGCGGGTTCGGTCATCGCGGTCGCGCGCCCTTCCTCTGCCGCCCGCGCGAGCACCGCCTCGGCCGGGCGCGGCCCGTCGAAGACGCCCAGCGCCACGAGCGGCCCCGGCCGCCGGCGCGGCATCAGCCGGCGCAGCTTCGGCTCAAGCGCATAGCCCGCCTCGTAGGCGACATAGCCAGCGAGCCAGTCCCCCGCGGCGCGGGCGGCCTCGGCCCGGGACAGGGCGCGCGCGACCTCGCCCGGCGCCACGGCGGCAATGACCTCGCGCGGCGCCTCGAAAAGCGCCGGTGTCCCGCCTGGCCCGTGTTCGAGAAGGATCACCCGCCGCCCCCTGCTGCCCTGCCCCGAGATAGGCCGATCCCGCGCCCCGCGCCAGTGGCTTTCCCGACGCGGAGTGCGGGCTTTGCGACCCGGCGTTTGCCCCTTGCGCCCCCTTGGCTTCTGTCTATAACGCCCGACAATTTGCGACATGGATGGGGGCAGACATGCCGAAGCGGACCGATATCAAGTCGATCATGATCATCGGCGCGGGCCCCATCGTCATCGGCCAGGCCTGCGAGTTCGACTATTCCGGCGCCCAGGCCTGCAAGGCGCTCCGCGAGGAAGGCTACCGGGTGATCCTGGTGAA
>JBKBVC010000042.1:0-8644 GCA_046289805.1 Tabrizicola sp. | reverse complement strand
GCAGCATGCGGAAATCGCCGATCTCGCCGATCTGGGTCCAGAGCCGGTCGAGCCGCTTTCGTGCCGCCAACCGGCCGCCGGCGATCAGCCCGGCCTTCAGCGCCGCCCCGTTCAGCGCGCCGGCCGAGGTGCCCGAGATGCCGACGATCTCCAGCTCATCGCCTTCAAGAAGCCTGTCGAGCACGCCCCAGGTGAAGGCGCCATGCGCACCGCCACCCTGCAAGGCCAGACTCACCCGTTTCATGTCGGGGCCCGGCAAATCCTCCCGAAAGGATTTGCAAGGTCCTTCGAAGGTTTCTGGCCCTTCACAACGCGGTCCATCCGCCGTCGACGCTGATCGTCGTCCCCGTCACCTGATCGGCCGCAGGACTGCACAGATAGACCGCCGTGCCACCGATCTGCTCGACCGTGGCGAACTGGCGCGAGGGCTGACGCAGGAGCATGACCTCGCGGATCACCGTCTCGCGGTCCATCCCGTGCACTTTCATCTGGTCGGGGATCTGCGCCTCGACCAGGGGGGTCAGCACATAGCCGGGGCAGATCGCGTTGCAGGTGATCCCCTGCCCCGCCGTTTCCAGCGCCACGGTCTTGGTCAGGCCGACAACCCCGTGCTTGGCCGCGACATAGGCCGACTTGTAGGGACTGGCGGTCAGCCCATGCGCGCTGGCCACGTTGACGATCCGCCCCCAGCCCCTGGCCCGCATCCCCGGCAGGGCGGCGGCGGTAGTGTGGAAGGCCGAGGACAGGTTGATCGCCAGGATCGCGTCCCATTTCTCGACCGGGAATTCCTCGAGCGGCGCGACGAACTGGATCCCCGCATTGTTCACAAGGATGTCGCAGCCACCTGCCCTTTCCACCAGCGCCCGGCACTCGGCGCCCTTCGACATGTCGGCCGGAATGTAGCGCGCCGTCACCCCGTGCCGTGCGCCCAGATCGCGGGCAAGGTCGTGATCCTCGGGCCGGTCTGTGAAGCTGTTGAGAATCACCTCCGCTCCGGCCGCCGCCAGCGCCTCTGCCACGCCCAGCCCGATTCCCGAGTTCGACCCGGTGATGATCGCCCGCTTGCCCGAAAGTGTCATCGCGGCCTCCATATGCTGCACCTGCAAAAGCATGGCATGCCTTGCGCAGGAACGAAAGTCACCGGTGAGAGAAGAAAAAAACGCCGGCACAAGGCCGGCGTTCAGTCTTTGAGGCAGGTTTCATACAGGCAAGAAACCTATCGAGCAGTAAGGCCTTTATAGTCTCCTCTCCGCCGATGGCCAAGCTAAAAGTTTGAATTGATTCAATCTCCGTCCTAGTCTTGCCACACACAACCGCAGGATAGGGGAGCAACGGGGGATGGGACGGGTAGGCAAGGTCGGATTGCGCGGATTCGGGTTGGCGTCGGCGCTGGCAGTTCTTGCCGCAAGCGCAACGGCGGAACCCATGCATGGCATAGCTATGTATGGCGAGCCGGCGCTTCCCCCGGATTTTGTGTCCCTGCCGCAGGTCAACCCGGACGCGCCCAAGGGCGGAACCTATCGCTGGGGCGAGGCGGGCAGCTTCGACAGTTTCAACCCCTTCGTGACCAAGGGCCGCCCGGCGCTTGGCATTTCGGCCCTGACGGTCGAGACGCTGATGGGCCGGAACTATGACGAACCCTTCTCGCTCTACGGCCTGCTGGCCGAATCGATTGATACCGACGAGGGCCGGACCTACGTCGAATTCACCCTGCGCCCCGAGGCCCGATTCTCCGACGGCTCGCCCGTCACGGTCGAGGACGTGATGTGGTCGATGGAGACGCTCGGCACCGAGGGCAACCCCCGCTATGCCGCGGCGTGGAAGAAGATCGCCTCGATGCAGAAGACCGGGGAACGGTCGGTCCGCTTTACCTTCAACGTCGAGGACCGAGAACTGCCGCTGATTCTGGGCCTGCGGCCGGTGCTGAAAAAGGCGCAATGGGAGGGCAAGGACTTCGCCGAGGCGACGATGGAGGTGCCGATCGGGTCCGGTCCGTATGTGCTGGCAGAGTCCGAGCTTGGCGTCCAGGTGACCTACCGGCGTAACCCGGACTGGTGGGGCAAGGACCTGCCCTTCAACAGGGGCCAGTGGAACTTCGACGAGATCCGCTATGACTACTATTCCAACCCGCAGGCGGTCTTCGAGGCGTTCAAGGCGGGGCAGCTGTCGGCCTACCGTGAGGCGAACGTCTCGAAATGGCTGTCGTCCTACGACTTCCCCGCCGTGCAGTCCGGCGAGGTGGTCAAGGCCGAGATCCCGCATGGCCGACCCTCGGGGATCGAGGGCTTCGTGATGAACACCCGCCGCCCGCTCTTTGCCGACTGGCGGGTGCGCGAGGCGCTGATCCTGGCCTTCAACTTCGAATTCATCAACCAGACCCAGAATGGCGGTCTGCTGCCGCGCATTCCGTCCTATTTCGGCAATTCCTTCCTGGGAATGGAGCCGGGCAAGCCGGCCACGGGGCGCGAGCTTGAACTGCTGGAGCCGTTCAAGGCCGACCTGCCCCCCGGTGCGATCGAGGGCTATGCGCTGCCGGTTTCGGATGGCAGCCAGGCCAACCGCAAGAACATTCGCGCCGCGGCGGCGCTGCTGGAAGAGGCCGGCTGGACGGTCGACGACGACGGCGTGCTGCGCAATGCCGCCGGCGAGCCCTTCGCTTTCGAGATCCTGCTGGTCACCGGGCAGGACGAGATGGCCTCGGCCGCCGAGGTCTATATCGAGGCGCTGAAGGCGCTGGGGATCAGCGCAAGGCTGAACAAGGTCGATGACGCGCAATACAAGGAGCGCACCAACGCCTATGATTTCGACATGACGCATTACATCCGGTCGCTGTCGCTGTCGCCGGGCAACGAACAGCTGCTCTACTGGGGCTCGGCTGGCGTCACCGAACCCGGGACCCGGAACTGGATGGGTGTGAACTCTCCGGCGGTCGAGGCGATGATCGCCGCCATGCTGAAGGCGCCCAGTTCCGAGGACTTCATCGCCGCGACGAAGGCGCTGGACCGGGTGCTGACCTCGGGCCGCTATGTGATCCCGATCTGGTATTCCGACCGTTCGCGACTGGCGTTTTCGGCCAGTCTGAAGTATCCCGAACACATTCCGCTGTATGGTGACTGGACGGGCTTCCTGCCCGACACCTGGTGGCATGAGGCCAAGTAAGAAACGCGAGAGAGAGGCAAGAGCATGAAAAAGCTGCTGATTCTGGCCGCGCTGGCGGCGCTTGCGGGCTGCAACACGGTTGCCGGCGTGGGCGAGGATGTCTCGGCCGGCGCACGCAAGGTGCAGGAGATCTTCTGAGCGAGGCCCAGGACTCTTCGCCGAATATTCCTGGGCACCATCAGACCAGCGAAGTGACCCAGAGGATTGTCGCGTCCTCTTCGGACAGGCTGACGACATTGTGCCCCATGGCGGCGTCGTAATAGGCGCTGTCGCCGCGGCGCAGGTCCACAGGCTCGTAGAACTCGGTGTAAAGCCGGATCACACCGGTCAACACATAGAGGAACTCCTCGCCGTCGTGGCGCACCCAGCCGTCGAATTCCTCAAGCTCCCGTGCCCGGATCACGGCACGGTATGGCAGCATCTGCTTCTTCGTAAGCCCGCTGGCGAGCAATTCGTGCTCATAGGTCACGGTCGCCTGCGACTGGCCCTCTCCGGCCTTCGTCACCGCCATCCGGCCCATGACCTGCTGCCTGGACGGCGGGGTGAAGAGTTGCGGCACGCTGATCGCCAGCCCTCCGGCCAGCTTTTTCAGCGCTTCGTAGGTCGGGCTCATCTGCCCGTTCTCGATCTTCGACAGCGTGGATCGCGCAAGTCCCGCCCGCACCGCCGCCTCTTCCAGCGTCCAGCCGCGCTGGCGGCGCAATTCGCGCACGCGCTCACCCAGGTTCACCGGCTCGACATGCGCCTCGCCCCCGGCTTCGCGGGCCACGCGGATCATGCTTTTCGGATCGGTGAGCGCCATGGCCACCGGATAGTCGAGCCCGCCACGGCTTGCAACCGGCACAGAGGCCCCCTACCGCTTGGCCATGCTGTCCGAGATCGACACCCGCCCCTTCCCCGCGATCCCGCAGGTCTTGAACCTGGCGGGACATGTCCTTGCCCGGGCGGCTGGCCTGGACAAGCCGGCGCTCGTCCTCCTCGGCCCCGAAGGTGATGAAACCCTCAGCTATGCGGACTTGCTGGATCTGACGCAAAGGACCGCCAGCGGACTTCTGTCCCGGGGCCTTCTGCCCGGCGACCGCATCCTCCTGCGCCTCGGCAACAGCCTTGCCTTTCCGATCCTCTACCTCGGTTCGGTCTGGGCCGGGATGGTGCCGGTGCCGACCTCCTCCGCGCTGACCGCCAACGAGATCACCCGGCTTGCCGCCTTGGTCCGACCGGCCCTTGTCGTGGCCGAGCCCGGCATCGCGCTGCCCGACCATCCGGCGCCGGTCGTGACCCCGGAGCTGTCCGCCTGGGCCCGCCTGCCGCCGGCCGACCTGCATCTCGGTGCCCCCGAACGAGAGGCCTACATCGTCTTTACCTCCGGCAGTTCGGGCGCACCCATGGCCGTCAGCCATGCCCACCGCGCGATCCTCGCCCGGCAGGCCATGCACCGGCACTGGGAGGGGCTGACAGGGGATGACCGCCTCCTTCATGCCGGCGCGCTGAACTGGACCTACACGCTGGGCACCGGCCTGCTGGATCCCTGGACACTGGGGGCGACCGCCCTGATCCCGGCCGCCGGAACCCCCGCCACCGCGCTACCCGCCCTCCTCGCGCGCACGAAGGCCACGATCATCGCCGCGGCTCCCGGCGTCTATCGCCAGATGCTGCGCGCGAGCCTGCCGCCCCTGCCTTGGCTCCGCCATGGTCTTTCCGCGGGCGAGGCGCTGCCTGCCGCCCTGCGCCGCCAGTGGCGCGAGCGCACCGGGACCGACCTGCACGAGGCGCTTGGCATGTCCGAGGTCTCCACCTACCTCTCCGGCTCGCCCGAGCGTCCGGCACCGGACGGCACCACCGGCTACCCCCAACCCGGCCGCCACATCGCCATTCTTGACGATGCGGGGCGCCCGGTTCCGCGCGGGACGCCCGGGGAACTGGCGGTCTCCACCGCCGATCCCGGCCTGATGCGGCATTACCTCGGCCATCCGCCCCCGACCGGCCCCTGGTTCCGCACCGGCGACGCTGCCAGCATGGCCGAGGACGGCGCCGTCACCCATCTGGGCCGCAGGGACGACCTGCTGAATGCCGGCGGATTCCGCGTCTCGCCCGCCGAGATCGAGGCCGCCTTCCAGGACCTGCCCCTCACCGCCTGCGCCGCGGCCCAGGTCGAACCCGTCCCCGGCACGACGATCCTGGCGCTGTTCTACGAGGCACCCTGCGAAATAGCCCTCTCGACCCTGCGGGAATGCGCCGAAAAGAGGCTTGCCCGCTGGAAACAGCCAAGGCACTACCAGCGCCTCGACGCCCTGCCCCGCACTGCCACCGGCAAGATCATCCGCAAGGGCCTTGCCACCCGCTACAGGAGACCCGAATGACCATCGGCCCCGTCCGTCTCGACATCTTCTCGGACCCTGTCTGCCCCTGGTGCTATGTCGGCAAGGCGAATCTCGACCGGGCTCTTGCCGCCCATCCAGAACATCCGTTCGTGATCGAGTGGCACCCCTTCCAGCTGAACCCCGACATGCCCCCCGAAGGCGTGGACAAGCGCGCCTATCTGGAACGGAAGTTCGGCGGCAAGGCCCGGGTCGATGCCATCCACGAACGCCTGCGCGAGGTCGCCCGCGCCGCCGGGGTCGATCTCGACCCCGACCGGCCCCAGCGGATGCCGAACACGCTAAACGCTCACCGCCTGATCCACTGGGCCGGAATCGAAGGCGTCCAGCCTGTGGTCGTCGCCGGGCTGATGCGGGCCTACTGGGCAGAGGGGCGCGACATCGGCGATCGTGCGAGCCTCGCCGAGATCGCGGGAGAGAATGGCATGGACCGCCGGGCCACGCTTCGCCTGCTGCAATCCGATGCCGATGCCGACGACATCGCCGCGCGGGATCGAGACGCCCGCTACAAGGGCGTGACGGCCGTGCCCACCTTCCTCATCGCCCGCCACTATGTGGTGAGCGGCGCACAACCGCCCGAGACCTGGGGCAAGGTCATCGAGGAAATCGCCGCGCGATGACCGCCCCCTCGCAACGGATCTTCGTGGCGATGATGGCGATGCTTTTCGCCACCATCGCCCTGTCCATCGACGCGATGCTGCCGGCCCTGCCCGCCATCGCGGCCGAACTGACGCCCGGCGATACAAACCGCGCGCTCCTGATCGTCTCCTTCTTCTTCCTCGGCATGGGGCTGGGCACTTTCGTCGCCGGTCCCGCCTCGGATGCCTTCGGCCGCAAGCCAGTCATCTTCGTCTGTGCCGCGATCTACGCCTTTGGCACCCTCTTGTGCTACCTCGCCCCCAGCCTCGAGATTCTGCTGGCCGCCCGCGTGATCCAGGGCCTCGGCGCTGCCGCCCCCCGGGTGGTCGGGATGGCGATGGTGCGCGACCTCTACAAGGGCCGCGACATGGCGCGCATCGTCTCGCTGGTCATGATGATCTTCATGATCGTGCCTGCGCTGGCGCCGCTTCTCGGCCAGGCCGTTCTTCTGGTCGGCACCTGGCGCACGATCTTCGCGGCGCTTCTTCTCTTCACCGTCCTTGCGAACACCTGGGTCCTGCTCGGCCAGCCCGAAACGCTTGCCCCCGAGACCCGCCGCCCCTTCCGCGCCGGCCTTCTCTGGCAGGCCGCGGTCGAGATGGCGCGCCACCGCCTGGCGATCATCTCGACCCTTTGCCAGGGCTTCGGCTCGGCCTGCCTTCTGTCCACAGTCTCGTCGCAGCAGGCGATCTTCGCCAACCGCTTCGGCCTCGTCGACACTTTCCCGCTGTGGTTCGGCTTCATCGCAATCTGCGCGGCAAGCGGCAGTCTTCTGAACTCGCGCGTCGTGATGCGCCTGGGCATGCGTCGGGTGATCGTTGCCACCTACACCGGACAGGTCGCCCTGACCCTGCTGATTCTGGCCCTGGACGCAACCGGCCTGATGCCGGAAAGCCTGGTCTTCCCCGCCCATGTGTTCTGGTCGATCACCGTCTTTGCGATGATGGGCCTGACCCAGGGGAACCTCAGCGCCCTGGCGATGGAGGACCTCGGCCATATCGCCGGGTTCGCCGCCTCGATGATGACCGCGCTTTCGACCGTCATGGCCGCCCTGCTCGCCGTCCCGGTGGGACTGGCCTTCGACGGCACGCAGATCCCCTTGATGGTCGCGGTGGCGCTGTTCTCAGGCCTTGCCCTGGCGCTGGTCGGCACGGTCCGGCGCTGAGGCCTTCGCGGCCTTCGCCACCTCGGCCAGATCGCGGGCGATGTTGAAGGCGCCCTTGATCCGGTCGGCTTCGGTCTTCATCTCTCCGGTCAGCACGATCCTGTTGCCGTTCACCCGCGCCGCGCCGCCCTGGGCCTTGAGGAAGTCCACCAGTCCCGCCGGATTGGCGAACCTGTCATTGTGGAACTGGATCGTCGCACCCTTCGGCCCTGCGTCGAGCTTCGAGATCCCCGCCCGCTTGCACATCGCCTTGATGCGGACGATCAGCATCAGCGTGTTCACTTCCCTGGGCAACGGCCCGAAGCGGTCGATCAGTTCGGCGGCAAAGCCTTCCAGTTCCACCTTCGTCGTCAGGCCGGACAGGCGTCTGTAGAGGCCGAGGCGAATGTCGAGGTCCGGGATGTAGGTCTCGGGGATCATCACCGGAACGCCCAGGTTCAGCTGCGGCGACCAGTCGTCGTCGATGCTGGCCAGCCCCTGCAACTCGCCCGACTTGATCCTGGCGATCGTCTCCTCAAGCATGTGCTGGTAGAGTTCGTAGCCCACCTCGCGGATGTGCCCGGACTGCTCCTCGCCCAGAAGATTCCCCGCCCCGCGCAGGTCGAGGTCGTGGCTGGCCAGATTGAAGCCGGCGCCCAGGGAATCGAGGCTGCCCAGCAGCCTCAACCGCTTGGCCGCCTGCGGCGTCAGGGGCGCACGCGGCCTGGTGGTCAGGTAGCAATAGGCCCGCGTCTTGGATCGGCCGACGCGACCACGGATCTGATAGAGCTGCGCCAGGCCGAACATATCCGCCCGGTGGACAATCATCGTGTTCGCCGTCGGAATATCGAGGCCGCTCTCAACAATCGTCGTCGCCAGAAGGACGTCATACTTGCCGTCGTAGAACTGGTTCATCCGGTCGTCGAGCTCTCCGGCTGCAAGCTGGCCATGCGCAATGACATAGGACGCCTCGGGCACATGGGTTTTCAGGAAGTCCTCGATCTCGGCCAGATCGGCGATACGGGGCACGACAAAGAAGGTCTGCCCGCCGCGATAGCGTTCGCGCAGGATCGCCTCGCGGATGGTGATCGTGTCGAATTCGGAAACGTAGGTGCGTATCGCCAGCCTGTCCACCGGGGGCGTGGCGATGATCGAGAGATCCCGCACGCCGGTCAACGACAGTTGCAGCGTCCGGGGGATCGGCGTCGCGGTCAGGGTCAGCACATGAACCTCGGACCGCATCTCCTTGAGGCGCTCTTTGTGCGCCACGCCGAAATGCTGCTCCTCGTCGATAATCAGCAGGCCGAGCTTCTTGAACGTCACC
>JBKBVC010000041.1:2522-8693 GCA_046289805.1 Tabrizicola sp. | reverse complement strand
GCGTCAGTTCCATCCCGCGGTGGCCATGATCCGGCACCGCCGTCCCCGCCGGGATGTAGAGCAACCGCGCCGAGGCATCCCTGCCGGTGGGCAGGATCGCCTGCTTCACCCCGCCGCCGACCTTGCGCCAGCGCACGGCGGACAGGTCGCCGCCGACGTAATCGGCCAGCGGCGCCGGGAAGATGCCCGCGGGTTTCAGCGGCTCGGACCGGGTTGCCTGCGGCAGGCTCTCGATCCGTTCCAGCGCGCGCGCCAGCGCATCCTCGCCCAGCGCGATTTCCTCGGCTTCTTCCAGCAGAGCGCCGCCGACCGCATCGAAGGACGCCGCCCGCGCCCGGCATTCGTCGCAGAGCGATATGTGCGTCGCCACGACCAGGTTGAACGCCTCGGGCAGCTGGCCGGCGGCATAGGCCATCAGCAACTGGTCCGAAAGATGGTGGCGTATCGTCGTCATTCCCGTCTCGGTCCTTACCCCAACTGGTGGCGCAGCTTTTCCAGCGCCAGCCTTATCCTCGACTTGATCGTGCCCAGCGGCAGGCCCGTCTCGGCAGCGATCTCGCTGTGCGACAGCTCGCCGTAGAAGGCGCGCTCGATCAGCACCCTCTGCGGTGCAGGCAGGGCCGCAAGGGCCCGCCCCAACCGCTCCGTCTCCTGCTGGGCTTCCATCACCTCGGCCTGATCAGGCTCGGGCTCCGGTCCCCAGTCCAATTCCTCCGGCTCGGCCCGGCGCGCCTTGCGCAGCGCGTCGATCCGCCGGTTGCGGGCGATGGTATAGACCCAGGTCGCCACGCTCGCCCGCGAAGGGTCGAAGAGATGCGCTTTCTGCCAGAGCGTCGCCATGACATCCTGCGCACAGTCCTCGGCCAGCGCGGCCCCCGCCCCGGACTTCATCAGGAAGGCCTTCACCCGCGGGGCGAAATGCCGAAACAGCGCCGAGAAGGCAGCCCTGTCCTGGTCGTCCCGCACCTTCACCAGAAGGCCGGCCCAGTCCGTATCCTCATCCGTCGTCGCCAACGACCCGTCCCTTTTCTGGCGCGAACCGACCTTCCCGCCTGTGCCCATGGGCAGAGGCGACAAGGCCTGCTCCGTCATAGCGGTTCTCGAGGCGTCAAGCATCATCTGCCATCTACGCCCGAAGCCCGCGGTCGGATCATTTTTCGTCGAACTGGAGCGCGCGCGCCACAAGTCAAGGCCTTATGTCAACTTCATTTGACAGATTCCGCGCATCTGTCAGGTTAAGCACACCTGACACGAAACTTTCTTCGATGCGGCCACGTATGCGCAGCGAAGGGTGATCCGATCGGGCGCCCACTGCGTAACTGCCTTGAAACAACGAGGGAAGTCCAAGGAATGCCTTTCGAACAGTTCGGTCCCGCCCCCCGACGCATCGCCGTGATCGGTGGCGGAATATCCGGCATGGCTGCCGCCCACCTGCTCGCCGACCGCAACTCTGTCGTCCTGTTCGAGTCCGAGCCGCGCCTCGGTGGCCATGCCCGCACCGTGATCGCCGGCAAGCGCAAGGATCAGCCTGTCGATACCGGCTTCATCGTGTTCAACCGGGTGAACTATCCCCACCTGGTGCGCCTGTTCGAGAAACTCGCCGTCCCCGTCACCGAAAGCTGCATGTCCTTCGGTGCCTCGATCCGCGGCGGCGCGCTGGAATACGGGCTGGCGTCGATCGATACCATCTTCGCCCAGCGCCGGAATGTCTTCAACCCGCGCTTCCTGCGGATGCTGTCCGACATCCTGCACTTCAACCGCAACGCCGAGGCCGTGGCCAACGACCCTGCCATGACCATCGGCGAGCTGCTGGGCCGGCTCGGCACCGGCACCTGGTTCCGCGACCACTACATCACCCCCTTCTCCGGCGCGATCTGGTCCACGCCGACGCGGGGCATCCTGAACTTCCCGGCGCAGGCGCTGGTGCGCTTCTTCCGCAACCACGCGCTGATGGATTATGACGGCCAGCACCAGTGGTACACGGTGAAGGGCGGCTCGATCGAATACGTCCGGCGCCTCCAGGGCGCAATGGCCGCCCAGGGCGTGGACATCCGCACCGGCGCCCCGGTCGCCAGCGTCCGGCGCGAGGCCGGCTCGGTCTTCGTCCGTGCCCATGGCGCCGAAGCCGAGCTTTTCGACGACGTGGTCTTCGCCACCCACTCAGACATCACGCTGAAACTTCTGTCCGACGCCACGCCCGACGAGGCCGGGGCACTGGCCGCGATCCGCTATCAGCCGAACGAGGCGGTGCTGCACTCCGACGCCTCGCTGATGCCGAAATTGCGCAAGGTGTGGTCGTCCTGGTCCTATGTAGAACCCAGGACCGGCCCCGGCGACCGCATCGATCTGACCTACTGGATGAACTCGCTGCAACCGATCCCGCAGGACGATCCGCTGTTCGTCACACTGAACACCACCCGCCCGATCCGCGACGGTCTGATCCACGACGTGACCACCTTCCACCACCCGGTCTTCGATGTCGCCGCCTTCGCGGCCCAGGACCGGCTGCGCGCGATGAACGGGACGCGCAACACCTGGTTCTGCGGCGCCTGGATGCGCAACGGCTTCCACGAGGACGGCTTCGCCTCGGCGGTGGACGTGGTCGAGGCGATGGCCGAGCGCCAGGCCTTCCGGCTGGTCGCGTGATGCTGGTCCAGCGGATCCCGGCGGAAACCTTCCACGGCCGCAAGGGCGCGGTGAAAAACGCCTTCCGCTATTCGGTGGACTACCTGCTTCTGGACCCCGAAAGGTCAACGGGACCGGCGCTCTTCTCGCGCAACCGGGCGAATCTCATGGCCCTGCACGACGCCGACCACGGCGGCGTGCCCGGCCAGGGACGCGGCGCGGCATGGGCGCGCGAAGTGCTGGCCCGGCACGGGCTTGCCCATGACCACATCCTCCTCCTCGCCCAGCCGCGCCTTCTGGGCCATGTCTTCAACCCGGTCTCGTTCTGGCTGGCCCACGATCACCTCGGCCACCTGCGCGCGGTGATCGCCGAGGTGACGAATACCTACGGCGACCGCCATTCCTACCTCTGCCACCGCGAGGACCTCGCGCCCATCACGCGCGAGGACACGATCACGGCGCAGAAGATCTTCCATGTCTCGCCGTTCCAGCCGGTCGCCGGCACCTACAGCTTCCGCTTCGACATCAGGCCCGACCGGATCGGCATCTGGATCGACTACACCACCCCGGGCGGCGGCCTGTTCACCAATCTCATCGGCCCGCGCCGGCCGCTGACAAACCTCGGCATCCTCGCCTCGGCCCTCCGCCGCCCCTTCGGCTCGCGCCGGGTCCTGGCACTGATCCACTGGCAGGCGCTGAAGCTCTGGCTGAAGAAGGTGAAGTTCAATCACCGCCCGACGCCCCCGGCCGAAGACATCTCCCGATGACCCGGACCCTCCGGCCCGCAGTCCTTCATCTGTCCGCAAATATCCCCGCCGGAGGCAAACGCCCGAGCCGGTTGCGCGCGCCTCGCGCGCAGAGGCGAGACAACAGGCTTGCGCCGTCAGGCGCTCCATCTGCCGTCCGCCGATGACCGACCGCCTGCCCGCCTGGTCGCTCTTCGCCGCCCTGATCGCCATGGCCGGCCTGCCGATCTACATCCATGCGCCGAAATTCTACATCGACAGCTACGGCACGACCCTGGCCGCAATGGGGCTCACCCTCGCCGGCCTCCGTCTGATCGATGTGGTGCAGGATCCGCTGCTCGGCTGGCTGGCAGAGCGCACGCGGCCGCGGCGCCGCCTGACCATCGCCGTCGCCACCGCACTCATGGCGGCGGCGATGCTCGCCCTCTTCGCCGTCGCGCCTCCCGTCGCTCCGCTGGCCTGGTTCGCCCTCAGCCTGACGGTGCTCTTCTCCGCCTTCTCCTTCCTCACGATCTGCTTCTACGCCGAGGGCGTGAACAAGGCGCAGACCCTCGGCGCCCAGGGCCACATCCGCCTGGCCGGCTGGCGCGAGGGCGGATCGCTCCTCGGTGTCTGCCTTGCCGCCACCGCCCCGGTGGCGCTGGCCTCGCTTACCGACAGGCCCTTCACCGCCTTTGCCCTGATCTTCGCGGCCGTCTCCCTTGCGGCAACGCTTGCCATGCGCCGCGAATGGCGGGGGGCAAGGGCCGGGCCTGCATCGAGCCCCTTCGACCTGTTTCGCCCGGTGCTGGCCGATCCGCTCTCCCGCCGCCTGCTGCTGATCGCGCTACTGAACGCCGCGCCGGTTGCCGTCACCTCGACCCTCTTCCTGTTCTTCGTCGAAAGCCGCCTCGCCCTGCCCGGCTGGGAGGGTCCGCTGCTCCTTCTGTTCTTCCTGGCCGCCGCAGCCTCCACGCCCCTCTGGAGCCTCCTCGCCCGCCGCCATGGTCCGAGGCCCGTGCTCCTGTCGGCGATGGTGCTGGCCATCGCCAGTTTCCTCTGGACCCTCAGCCTCGGCAGCGGGGATCTCATCCCCTTTGCCCTGATCTGCGCCGCCTCGGGCGCCGCGCTTGGCGCGGACCTCACCCTCCTCCCGGCGATCTTCGCCCAGCGCCTGGCACAGACCGGCACGCCCGAGGCGGCGGCCTTCGGCCTTTGGAACTTCGTCTCCAAGCTGTCGCTGGCCCTCGCGGCGCTGACCATCCTGCCCGCGCTTCAGACCGCGGGCTTCCGACCGGGCGCCGCGAACACCGAATCGGCCCTGCGGGC
The DNA here is from genome assembly GCA_046289805.1 of Tabrizicola sp. Lineage (GTDB taxonomy): Bacteria > Pseudomonadota > Alphaproteobacteria > Rhodobacterales > Rhodobacteraceae > Tabrizicola. The sequence continues at coordinate 4,014 of JBKBVC010000041.1, read as the reverse complement.
TCTCACACTGATCTACGCCGGGCTGCCTTGCGTATTGAAGCTGACCGCCATCGCGCTGCTTGCCCGGACTCGCCTCGACATGACCCCGAAGGACGCCCCCCGATGACCCCGATCCTCTCCGCCCTGATCGGAGCGCTGGTCGTCGTCGCCCTGATCATGCTGCGAACCCGCTTCGCCTCGTTTGCCGCCCAGTCTCCTGCGGACTATGCCGGCAAGGGCCCCGCCTTCGACCTGCGCCGCCACCTGAACGGCCCGCTGATCTGCGAGGGCGTGATCTTCGGCCCCACCGGCCGCGTCACCTCGCGTTTCGTGGCGGAGATGACGGGCAGCTGGAACGGCTCTGCCGGCACCCTGGCCGAAGTCTTCCGCTACGACAGCGGCACCGTGCAACATCGCGCATGGACGCTTGTGCTGGCGGCTGACGGCCGGATCACCGCGACGGCACCCGATGTCGAAGGCAGCGGCACGGGCCGCGTCGAGGGTTCGAGCGTCCTGCTCCGCTACCGGATCCGCCTCACGCCCGAGGCCGGGGGGCATGTTCTGGACGTGACCGACTGGATGTATCTGCTCGATAACGGCGCGATCATGAACCGCTCGCAGTTCCGCAAGTTCGGGATCAAGGTGGCCGAACTGGTCGCCACAATCCGCCCCGCCACGTCCGAGGCGCGCCAGCTGGCCGCCGCCGAATGAGGGAGTTCCGGGGCAAACGCTACTGGCTGGTCGGCGCCTCGGAAGGTCTGGGTCTGGCCCTCGCCCGGCTGATGTCGGAGGCCGGGGCCGACCTGATCCTCTCCGCCCGCAGCGAGGACAGCCTGAAGGCCGCCGCCGCAGCCCTTCCCGGACCGGCGACCATCCTGCCGATGGACGTGGGCGACAGCGCCAGCGTCGCCGCGGCGACGGCGCAACTACCAGAGCTGGACGGCATGGTCTTTCTCGCCGGCGTCTACTGGCCGATGCGCGCACAGGACTGGGATGCCGAAAAGGCCGAAGCCATGGCCAACGTCAACTTCACCGGCTGCGTCCGCACCCTTGGCGCCGCCCTGCCCGGCATGGTGGCGCGGAACCGGGGGCATGTGGTCATCACCGGCTCGCTCTCGGGCTTCCGGGGCCTGCCGGGCGCCATCGGCTATGCCGCGTCCAAGGCCGGGACGATGGTGCTGGCCGAATCGCTTTACGCCGACCTGCGCAAGACCGGCGTCATCGTGCAGCTCGCCAACCCCGGCTTCATCCGCACCCGGTTGACGGCGAAGAACGACTTCACCATGCCCTTCATCATGGACCCCGAGGCCGCCGCCCGCATCATGTTCCGCCACATGCAATCCGGTGGCTTCAAGGTCAGCTTCCCCACGCTCTTCTCCTGGCTGTTCCGGGGCGGGAATTTCCTGCCGGACTGGGCCTACTACCGCCTCTTCCCGCCGCGCGGCTGACCGCCCGGCGCCCTTCCCCCGCTTAGCCCTTGCGCCGCGCGCGGTGCCTGCTTTCAATGCGGCAT
>JBKBVC010000041.1:0-2512 GCA_046289805.1 Tabrizicola sp. | reverse complement strand
GCACCCCACGCTTTTCCTGCGCATCCGCTTGGGCGGCGACGACATGATCGGTCCCGGCAAGGCCGCTCTCCTTGACCGCATCGCCGCCACCGGCTCGATCGCCGCCGCCGCCCGCGACCTGGGGATGAGCTACAAGCGCGCCTGGATGCTGATCGAGACGCTGAACGCCATGTTCGACATGCCGTTGGTCGAATCCTCGCGCGGGGGCACCGGCAAGGGCGGGGCGGTGCTGACCGAAAGGGGCCGCGAGGTGCTGGCCGAATACCGCGCCGTGGAACAGGTGGCCGCAACCCAGGCCGCACCGCACCTGACCCGCCTGCAGGGCTGGCTGCGCCGGCCCGACGAAAGGCTGCGACCAAAGGATTGACGCGCGCACCGGCCTCAGGCGATATGTTTATCGAAACATATCGTAGGTGCTGCCATGATCCACCGCCGCCTTGCCCTGGCCCTCGGCCTTCTGGCGCCGCTTGCCTTGGCCTTGCCGGCCGCCGCCGAGGAACCTCCGGTGATCGCCGCCGCAGCCGACCTGCAATTCGCCGTGACCGAGATCGCCGCCGCCTTCGCGGCCGAGACGGGCAAGGAGGTGAAACTGGCCTTCGGTTCGACCGGCAACTTCGCCACCCAGATCCGCGAAGGCGCACCGTTCCAGATGTTCATGGCGGCTGACGAGAAGTTCATCGCCGAACTGCACGCCGAGGGCCTGACCCGCGACGAGGGAGTGCTATACGCCGAAGGCCGCATCGTGCTGATGGCCCCGCACGGCTCGGCCTTGAAGCCCGACGAGGCAATGGACACCCTCGCCGCGCTGATCGACGCGGGCAAGCTCACGAAATTCGCCATCGCCAACCCCGAACACGCCCCCTACGGCCTGCGCGCCATGGAGGCGCTGAAACACCGCGGGCTGTGGGAGAAGATCCAGCCGCATCTCGTGCTGGGCGAGAATGTGGCCCAGACTGCGCAATTCGCGCTGTCGGGCAATGCCGAGGGTGGCATCATCGCCCTGTCGCTGGCCCGCGCGCCCGAGGTGGCCGCACAGGTTGACTTCGCGCTGATTTCGCAGGACTGGCACGATCCCCTGTTGCAGCGCATGGTGCTCCTGAAGGACGCCGGTCCGGTGGCCGAAGAGTTCTACGCCTACATTCAGTCGCCCAAGGCACGAGAGATCATGGTGAAATACGGCTTCGTCCTGCCGGAAGGCAACTGACCGCCCGCGCCGGACGGGAAAGCTTGTCCCGACATGGAGACGGCCTGACCTGCCCGGCGGCCGTCATCGAAGGAAGTTCGAACGATGAAGAATCAAACCGCCGCCCACCTTGCCTTTGCTCTGCTGGGTCTCGGCTTGGCTTGTCCGGCGCTGGCCGAACCACCGAAGCTGTCGAAGGGGATCGCCACCGACATCTGGGTGGAATGGCACCGGGTGGGCGAATATCTGGCCGACCCGGCGCTGCGATCGCCCTATCCCGACTGGCCGAAGCATGTCTCGGATGAGCGGCTGGCACAGCTTCGGGCCGAGGGCTTCGACTTCGTCCGCATGCCGGTGGATCCCGAGCCGATGCTGCTGCTCGACCCCGGCCCCACGCGCGACGCCATGATCGCCGAGATCGTCGCCCGCGTCCGGCAGCTGCATGCCGCCGGCCTGACGGTGATCGTCGATCTGCACACCATCCCGCGCGACGAATCCGGCGGGATCGACCGGATCGTGGGCAACCCCGGCACCTGGGCCTTCTATCTCGACCTCGTCGATGCGGTGGCACGCAAGCTCGCCGAAGCCGGGCTCGACCCCGCCCGCACCCTGTTCGAGCCGATCAACGAACCCACCAACGACTGCACCGCGATCTGGGAAGGCAAAGGCCCCGCCGCCTGGCCGGCGATGCTGGCCGAGATGCACGCCACTGCCCGCGCCGCGGCGCCCGATCTGACGCTGGTCCTGTCGGGCGCCTGCTGGGGCGGGGTCGAGGGGCTTGCGGCCCTGGATCCGGCCGCCATCGCCGACGACAACGTGATCTGGAGCTTTCACAGCTATCAGCCCTACACCTTCACCCATCAGGGTGCCGGCTGGTCGATGGACTTGGTGGCCTTCCTCAGCGACCTGCCCTATCCGCCCTCACGCCTGAAGGCCGAGGAGGTGGGGCCGCTCGCCGACGCCGCGGTGGCCCGCGCGGGCGAGGCCCGGCAATGGTTCGCGCGCAACCTGACGCGGCAGGAGTTCGTTGCCGCGCTGGAAGAATACCGCACTCTGCCCGACGACATCGGCGTGCAGGAGATCCGCAGGGCCGCCGAATGGGCGAGGGCGCACGGCATCCCGGCCGCGCGCCTGCTGCTGGGCGAGTTCGGCACCATCGGGGGAGAGGACAGCACGGCGCGGGTCCGGGCCGAGGACCGCTGGCAGCTACTGGCCGACAAGCGCCGCGCCGCCGAAGCGGCCGGCATCGCCTGGTCGGTCTGGTCCTGGATCTCGGATTTCGGCATCGCCACCGGCCCGGACCGGACGATTGCCCCCGGCGCCTGCGCG
>JBKBVC010000040.1:0-8837 GCA_046289805.1 Tabrizicola sp. | reverse complement strand
TGGGACCGGATGACAGTGCCGATCCTGTCGATCGGCGGCTGGAACGACAATTACATGAATACGGTCGCGCATCTGATGGAGAAGGCGCGCGGTCCGGTGAAGGGGATCATCGGGCCCTGGGTGCACCAGTATCCGCACACGGCAGTGCCGGGGCCGCGGATCGGCTTCCTGCAACTGGCGATCCGCTGGTGGGACCGCTGGCTGAAGGAGGTGCAGAACGGCGCAGAGAATGACCCCGCCTTCCACGCCTACATGCTGCATTCCGCCCCGCCCAACCCGAGCGCAGAGCATCGGGACGGCCACTGGATCGCAGAAGCCGAATGGCCGACGCCGCGGGTCGTCCGGCAGGTGTTGCCGGTTTCGGACGCGGGGTTGGGCGTAGCGGGGGCGCTGTCGGCCAAGGTCTGCACGCCGCAGCACCTGGGGATGGCGGCGGGCGAGTTCTTCCCGATGGGGCTGAATGCAGAGATGGCAGGCGATCAGCGCACGGATGACGCGCTGTCGGTCTGTTTCGATGGCGCGCCGCTGGCCGGGCCGCTGGAGCTGCTGGGCGCGGCGAGGCTGGCGCTGCGGCTGGCTTCGGACAAGCCCATGGCCTTCCTCGTGGCGCGGCTCTGCGACGTGGCGCCGGACGGGTCCTCAGTGCGGATCGCGCATGGCATCCTGAACCTCTGCCACCGCCGGAGCCGCGAGGCGCCGGAACCGATGGTACCGGGCGTGCCCGAGGATGTGGTGCTGGTGCTGGACCAGATGGGCTATCGGATCGCGGCGGGGCATCGGCTGCGGCTGGCCCTGTCCACGACCTACTGGCCCTTCGTCTGGCCCTCGCCCGAGGCCGCGACGCTGGAGATCTCGCAGGCGAGCCTGGACCTGCCGGTGCATCGGGGCACGGGAACGGAATGGGAGCCGCCACCGGCCGAGACCGCGAAGCCCTGGGCGCACCGGGTGCTGCGGCCGGGCTCGGCCAGCCGCCGGGTGGAGAGCGACCTGATTGCCGGCACCCATGCGCTGGTCGTCGCGGAGGACACGGGCGACACGGAAAACCTGGGCCACGGGCTGGTGAGCGGAGAGACCATGACCGAACGCTGGGAGATCGGGGCCGATCCCTTGTCGGCGCGGGCCGAGATCACCTGGGAACAGCGGCTGTCGCGCGGGGACTGGCGGGTCAGGACCCGGGCCGAGACGGTGATGAGCGCCACAGCGTCGCATCTGCGCATGCAGGCGAGGCTTACCGCCTGGGAGGGTGAGACGGTCGTCTTCCAGCGGGACTGGGAGGAGGAGGTGGCACGGAAGTTTGTGTGAGGGTGTGCGAAAAAACGTTTGTCGCAAGGGCCGGATCGCAGTCTATTGATTCAACAGTCAACAAAAGAATCCCCGAAAGCGGGGCAACAGGGAGACGACGATGAACGACAAGGTGAACCAGCTGGACTGGATGGTGGCGCAGGCGAAGGCGGGCCGGATGAGCCGGCGCGAATTCGTCGGGCGGACGACGGCGCTGGGTGTATCGGCGGGGCTTGCCTCGGCGCTCTTCGGCAAGGCGGTGCAGGCCCAGGCCAAGAAGGGCGGTGTGCTGCGCGCCGGCATGCAGGGCGGGGAATCGACGAACAGCCTCGACCCGGCGCTGGCCGCGTCCGAGGTGCCCTTCGCGGTCAACATGACCTGGGGCGAGATGCTGGTGGACGTGGCACCGGACGGGTCGATCGACTACCGGATCGCCGAGGAGATCAGCTCGAACGCCGATGCGACGGAGTGGAAGTTCAAGATCCGCCAGGGGGTCGAGTTCCATGACGGCAAGACGGTGACGGCCGAGGACGTGGTGGCGACGCTGAAGCGGCACACCGACGAGAAGAGCCAGTCGGGCGCGCTGGGCATCGTGCAGGGCATCGCCGAGATGGTGGCGGAAGGCGACATGGTGACGCTGAAGCTGGCCTCGGGCAATGCCGACCTGCCCTATCTGATGGCCGACTATCACCTGGTGATCCAGCCGGGCGGCGGCATCGACAACCCGGCGGCGGGGATCGGGGCCGGCGCCTACAAGGTGGTGGTGAACGAGCCCGGCGTGCGCCATGTGTTCGAACGGCATCCGAACTACTGGGACGCGGCCAATGGCGCGCATGCCGACCAGGTCGAGATCATCGTCATCAACGACAACACGGCGCGGACCGCAGCCCTGCAGTCGGGTCAGATCCACATGATGAACCGGGTCGATCCGAAGATCGTGGCGCTGCTGAAGGGCGCCGAGGGCATCACGATCGAACATGCGCCCGGTCGCGGCCACTATGTCTTCATCATGCACTGCGACAAGCCGCCCTTCGACAACAACGACCTCAGGATGGCGCTGAAGCTGGCGATCAACCGGAAGGAACAGGTCGAGAAGATCCTGGGCGGGCTGGGGTCGGTCGGGAACGATTTCCCGATCAACGCGGCCTATCCGCTGTTCGACGACACGATCCCGCAGCGCGAATACGATGCGGCGGCAGCGGCGGAGTATTACAAGAAGTCCGGCCACGACGGAAGCCCGATCATCCTGCGCACCGCTCCTGGCGCCTTCCCCGGCGCGGTGGATGCGGCGAACCTGTTCGCGGCCAGCGCCAATGCGGCGGGGATCCCGTTGCAGGTGCAGATTGAGCCCGACGACGGCTACTGGTCGAACGTCTGGAACGTGCAGCCCTTCTGCGCCAGCTACTGGGGCGGGCGGCCGGTGCAGGACCAGATGTATTCCACCGCCTACCTGTCCACCGCGGAATGGAACGACACCAAGTTCAGGAACGCCAAGTTCGACGAGCTTCTGGTGGCTGCGCGGGCCGAGCTGGACCAGGACAAGCGCAAGGCCATGTATTCGGAAATGGCGCATATCCTGCGCGATGAGGGCGGCCTGATCCTGCCGATGTTCAACGACTGGGTCGAGGCCCGGCGCAACGAGGTCGCCGGCTGGCTGCCCGACCCGAACGGCGAGTTGATGAACGGCAAGGCTCTGATCAAGTGCTGGCTGGCCTGAGGCCCGAACCGTGCATCCGATCCTGAAACTGGTGGTCCAGCGCATCGCGCTGGGCCTCCTCCTGCTTCTGGCCGTATCTGCGGTCATCTTTCTCGGCGTCGAGGCGCTGCCGGGCGACACCGCGCAGGCGATCCTGGGCCAGTCGGCCACGCCGCAGGCGCTGGAGAACCTGCGCGAGAAGCTGGGGCTGAACGAACCGCCGCTGACGCGCTACTTCGCCTGGCTCGGCGGGGTGCTGACCGGCGATCTGGGCAAGTCGCTGACCAACGGCGTCGATATCGCCCAGGCGATCGGACAGCGACTGGGCAACACACTGTTCCTGGCAGGTTGCGCTGCCGTGATCGCCGTGCCGCTTGCGATCCTGCTGGGCCTGATCGCCGCGCGCTATGCCGGGCGCTGGCCCGACAAGCTGATCTCGGCCGTCACGCTGACCACGATCAGCCTGCCCGAATTCGTCGCGGCCTATTTCGTCATCTACCTGCTGACCCAGCTTTTCCCGGTCTTCCAGCCGGTCGCCATGGTCTTTCCGGGCATGAGCTTCTGGGCCAAGCTGCATGCCATCGCCCTGCCCGTCATCGTGCTGGTGCTGGTCGTCCTGGCCCACATGATGCGGATGACCCGCGCCGCCATCCTGAACGTCATGCAGTCGGCCTACATCGAGACCGCCGAACTCAAGGGCCTGTCGCCGATGACCATCATCTGGAAGCACGCCTTCCCGAACGCCATCGCGCCCGTGGTCAGTGTGGTCATGCTGAACCTGGCCTACCTTGTCGTCGGCGTCGTCGTGGTCGAGGTCGTGTTCGGCTACAACGCGCTAGGCCAATACCTCGTCGATCACGTCACCAAGCGCGACCTGCCGGTTGTGCAGGCGGTAGGGCTGATCTTCGCGGCCGTCTACATCTTCCTGAACATGCTGGCGGACATCATCGGCATCCTGGCCAACCCGCGCCTGAGGCATCCCAAATGAGGATCCCGCTTTCCGCCCTGATCGGCCTGATCCTGACCGGACTGTTCCTGTTCGTCGCGGTCTTCGCGCAATGGATCGCGCCCTATCCGATTTCGGACGTGTCCGGCGGCCAGTGGGAGCCGCCCTCGGCCCGCTTCTGGCTGGGGACCGACACCATCGGCCGCGACATCCTGAGCCGGCTGATCTATGGCGCGCAGGTCACGATCTTCGTGGCGCTGGCCTCGTCGCTGCTCGCCTTCGCGTTGGGGGCCTTCTTCGGCTTTCTGGCCGCGGTCAAGGGCGGCTGGATCGACCAGCTTCTGTCGCGCATCGTCGATCTGATGATGGCGATCCCCTCGCTGATCGTGGCGCTGGTCATGCTGTCGGTCCTGCCCCTGAACCTGACCGTGCTGATCCTGGTCATGGGCATCCTCGATTCGACGCGCGTCTTCCGGCTGAGCCGCGCCGTCGCGGTGGATATCGCGGTGATGGATTATGTCGAGGCCGCGCGGCTGCGGGGCGAGAAGGGCAGCTGGATCATCTTCCGCGAGATCCTGCCCAATGCGCTGTCGCCGCTGGTGGCCGAGTTCGGGTTGCGCTTCATCTTCGCGGTCCTGTTCATCTCGACCCTCTCGTTCCTCGGGCTCGGCATCCAGCCGCCGCTCGCGGACTGGGGCGGCATGGTGAAGGAGAACAAGGACGGCCTGATCTACGGCAAGTCGGCGGCACTTCTGCCCGCCGCCGCCATCGCGGCGCTGGCGATCAGCGTGAACCTGGTCGCCGACTGGATCCTGACCCGGACCTCGAGCCTGAAGGGAGGGCGCGGTGGCTGATCCCCTGTTGCAGATCAAGGGCCTGGTGATCGAGGCCACCTCCTACCCTCCGGGTGAGCCGCCGAAGACGGTGACGCTGGTGCATGGCATGGACCTGACGCTCGAGAGGGGCCGCGTGCTGGGCCTGATCGGTGAATCCGGGGCGGGAAAGTCCACCATCGGCCTGTCGGCCATGGCCTACGGGCGCGGCGGGGTGCGACTTACCGGCGGCACGATCCGCCTGAACGGGCGCGAGATCCGGCTGGCCGATGCGCGGGAGTTGCGCAAGCTGCGCGGCCGCGAGGTGACCTATGTCTCGCAATCGGCCGCCGCCAGTTTCAACCCGGCCAAGCAGATCATGGAGCAGGTGATCGAGACCTGCCTGAGCCACGGGCTGTGCAGCAAGGCCGAGGCGGAGGCTCGGGCGAGGGGTCTGTTCCGCAAGCTCGGCCTGCCGAACCCGGACACGATCGGCAACCGCTATCCGCATCAGGTCTCGGGCGGGCAGTTGCAGCGCTGCATGACGGCGATGGCGCTGTGCCCGAAGCCGGACCTGGTGATCTTCGACGAACCCACCACCGCGCTGGACGTGACGACGCAGATCGACGTGCTGGCCGCGATCAAGGAGGCGATCCGGGATACCGGGGTGGCGGCGCTTTACATCACGCATGACCTGGCGGTGGTGGCCCAGATTGCCGATGAGATCATGGTTCTGCGCCATGGCCGGACGGTCGAACTGGGTGAGACCGGGCAGATCATCCACCGGCCGACGCAGGACTATACCAGGGCGCTGGTCTCGGTCCGCGGTCTTGACCATGCCGAGAAGCCCCCTGCCCCGCCGGTCCTGCAGGTGCAGAACGTCACCGCGCGCTATCGGGGCACGAATTTCGACGTGCTGAAGAACGTGTCGATCGATCTGCCGGCGGGTCAGACGCTGGCGGTGGTGGGAGAGTCGGGGTCGGGGAAATCGACGCTGGCGCGGGCGATCACCGGGCTGTTGCCGCCGTCCCAGGGCCGGATCACCTTTGCCGGACGCGAGCTGTCGGCGGATCTGGCCGGGCGGACGAAGGACGACCTGCGCGAGATCCAGATGATCTATCAGATGGCCGACACCGCGATGAACCCGCGGCAGACGGTGGGCACGATCATCGGCCGGCCGCTGGAGTTCTACTTCGGCCTGAAGGGGGCCGAGCGCGACCGGCGGGTGCAGGAGCTGCTGGAACAGATCGAGATGGGCAAGGGCTTTGCCGACCGCTATCCGGCGGAACTGTCGGGCGGCCAGAAGCAGCGGGTCTGCATCGCGCGGGCGCTGGCGGCGCAGCCGAAGCTCATCATCTGCGACGAGGTGACAAGCGCGCTGGACCCGCTGGTGGCGGACGGGATCCTGAAGCTGCTTCTGAACCTGCAGGCGCAGGAGCACGTCGCCTACCTGTTCATCACGCATGACCTGGCGACGGTGAAGGCGATCTCCGACAAGATCGCGGTGATGTTCAAGGGCGCGGTGGTGCGCTATGGCCAGAAGTCCGACGTGCTGACGCCGCCGTTCGACGATTACACCGATCTTCTGCTGTCATCGGTGCCCGAGATGGAGCTGGGCTGGCTGGAGCAGGTGATCGCGCACCGCAAGATGGAAAGCGCGGGGAATTGAGCGGCGCCGATTTCTTCGAAGAAATCGTGACGGAGCCTTTGAAGGCTCCGGGCCGGACTGTTCGAAAAGTCCGGTGCCACGAGTGTTTTCGGGACGGACCTGAGAAATGACCAAACTGCTGCTCATCATCCTGGACGGCGTGCCGTGGCGCAACTGGCGGCGGCTGTTCGGCAATCTGGAAGGCTGGGTCGAACAGGGCGAGGCGCGGGTGCGGCGGATGCGCTCGGTGCTGCCCTCGACCTCGGCCTCGTGCTATGCCTCGATCCACACCGGCCTGCCGCCGCAGGTGCACCGGATCTGGGACAATGCCGACATCCGGCGGCTGGAGTTCCCGGACGTGTTCGGCGCGTTGACGAAGGCGGGCCGCAAGACCGGGGCGGTGACGCACAGCTACTGGTCGGAGTTCTTCAACCGCGCCCCCTTCGACGTGGTGCGCGACATCGAATACGACGAACCCGAAGGGCCCATCACCCACGGCCGCTTCCACACGATGCATGGCTATGGGCACGCCAACCAGATGACGCCGTCGGACTACGACCTCTTCGGCACTCTGACGCGGCTGTGCGAGGTGAAGGGCATCGACTACGGCATCCTGCACACCTGCACGCTGGACAGCATGGGGCACCGCTTCTTCCATGACTGCGCGGAGATGGATCACGCCTGCGGCCATCTCGATGCCGTGCTGGCCCCCTTCATCCACCGCTGGCGGCAGGCGGGATACGAGGTGATCGTCACCGCCGACCACGGCCAGGACACGCGCGGGCATCATGGCGGGACGGGCGAGGACCAGCGCGACTTTGCCTTCTACTATTTCGGCACCAGCCCGCTGCCGCCCGAGGATCAGGTGCTGGACCAGCTGGCGCTGGCGCCGTCGATCCTGACGCGGATGGGCGTGCCGGTGCCCGCGACGATGACGGCCGCGCCGTTCCTGACCGGCTGAAAACGCGGCAGCGAGGCTTTTCCGCGGCCGGTTCCGACGTCAACCGGACCTCTGAGGCCAGGTCGGATCGCTGGCACGCGCGGAATGGCTGTGCCGGCAGAGGACCGGCCAATCCGCTCTTCGATGGCTGCATGGCGCAGCGCAAGGCAGGTCTGGACCCTTTCGGTGTGATCGGCCCTGAGCGCCCGGCATTCGGCGGAGGCCGAGCCGGTGACGCCGGTCAGGGGGCAGTCTTCCGGCATCCGTGCGGCGGTCTCGGCCGGAGGGGGTGAGGCGACTGCCGCGAGAGGGCAAGCAGCGATGCGATGAGGGGTTTCATCCCGATCTCCGTTGAAATGGATCTGTTCGAAGATGCGCTTCCCCTTCCCCGGATGGCGGCGAAGGGCAGGGTCGGTTCCAGGGCATCGGCGTGATTTTCGCGTGACACCGGCGCCAGATCCGCGCCCTCCGGGCAACCCTTGCGCCACAATGCCGGATTACGGTGGATTTCCAGGTCGTCGTCTGTTGAAAGGCCGCGTGTCTCTGTGCATCGTTAACCCCTGTCATCCCGAATGGTTCGCATGTTCCGCTTCCAGGTCGATCTCCTCGGTGCCTGCCGGGTCGCGCGTGTCGCGACCGGAGAGGACCTGGCGTTCCGGACCCGCAAGACGCGGCTGCTTCTTGGCCTTCTCCTCCTGTCGCCCGGCCAGAGGATGAACCGCGAACAGCTTGCCTCGCTCTTGTGGGATCCCGCGCCAGAGACGCTCGCGCGGTCCAGCCTGCGCCAGGCGCTGCGCGAGCTGAAGGAGGTGCTGGGACCGCAGGACGAGGACGTGGTCGAGGCCGACCGCTTTTCCGTCGGGCTGAAGGCACAGGCCTTCGACCTGGACGTGCGCCGCTTCCGCGAGCTGATTGCGACGGCGATACATGACCAGAATGCGCTGCTTGCAGCGGCGGCGCTGTGGCAGGGCGAGCTTTTCGGCCCGTCCCAGCCCAGCGCGCCGGTCTTCGAGGCCTGGCTACAGATCGAACGGTCGCAGCTGCGGTCGTTGCTGACCTCGGCCCTGACCGACCAGCTGGAAAAGCTGATCGCCGCCAATGCTTTCACCGATACCCGCATCGCCGAGGAACTGGTGCGGATCGAGCCGAGCCACGAGTTGGCGCACCAGTTCATCATGCGCTTTCACGCCCAGCGCGGCGACCAGTCGGCGGCCTTGCGGCAATACGCGCTTCTGGAACAGGCGCTGGCCGAGGAACTGGACAGCGAGCCGAGCGAGGCCACGAACGCGCTTCTCGTCGCGATCAAGAGCGGCGAGGTCTCGCTGCAACGCCCCGCAGCGGCACCGGCCGCGCCTGCCGCCCCCCTGACGCGCGGCGGCCCGCCGCGGATCACCATCCGCCCGCCGCTGACCCGTTACATCGACAACAGCAAGGATTACCTCGGCGAGGGCTTTGCCTTCCTCGCCAAGTCCTGCCTGTCGCGGTTCCGCTGCTGGATCGTCATCCCCTGGCCG
>JBKBVC010000444.1:0-1887 GCA_046289805.1 Tabrizicola sp. | reverse complement strand
GGCGGTCGGCCCGCAGCGCGAAGGCGCCGATCCGCAGGCCGCTTGAGCCGACCAGCCGGATCAGGCCGGGATCGCTGTCCGGCGGCAGGTCGGTCACCAGCAGCTCATGGGGTCCGGCGGCGGGGGCGGTGAACATCACCTCGCGTGTCAGGCGGGCGCCATCGGGATAGACGGTGACGGCGGTGATCCGGCTGGTCGCCGCGATGGTCTCGGCACAGGCGGGCAGAGCGGTAGTGGCAAGCAGGGCGGCGATCAGGACGCGCATGGGTGGGGCCTTCCGGTTGACATCCGCGCCAAGGGTAGGGCGGCCCTGCCCGGGCGGGCAAGGCGGCAAAACCCTTCCCAAGGATCGGCTGCCGGCCGGCGTCACATCATTTCGAACCGCGCCGGATCGGGCCCACAACGCACACCTTCGTCGAGGCTGGCCATGGCAGCCATCTCGGTGTCGGTCAGCGCGAAGTCAAAGAGGTCCAGGTTTTCGCGCAGCCCCGCCTCGCGGTTGGAGCGGGGGATGACCGAGGCGCCGATCTGGATGTGCCAGCGCAGGATCACCTGGGCCGGGCTCTTGCCGGTTCGGCGCGCGACGGCCTGAACCGGCGCGGCGTCAAAGCTGCGGCCCTGGCCCAGCGGCGTCCAGCTTTGCGTGACGATGCCGTGGGCAGCATGGAAGGCCCGCAGGGCGGGCTGCTGGAGACGCGGGTTGATCTCGACCTGGTTCACGACCGGGACGACGCCGGTTTCGCCGATGATCCGCTCCAGATGCGGCTCCTGGAAGTTCGAGACACCGATGGACAGCGCCTTGCCCTCGTCGCGCAGCCGGATCAGCGCGCGCCAGGTGTCGAGATAGAGGCCCTGCGCCGGACAGGGCCAGTGGATCAGAAGCAGATCGACATGGGCCAGACCAAGACGATTCAGGCTGGCCTCGGCGGCGCGGATCGCCCTGTCGAAGCCCTGTTCGCCGTTCCAGACCTTGGTCGTGACGAAAACCGCGTCGCGCGGCAGCGCCGAGCGCCGGATCCCCTCGCCCTGGCCTTCCTCGTTGCCGTAGATCGCCGCGCCATCGACCAGCCGATAGCCCAGCCGCAGGGCCGTGGCCGTGGTCTCGGCGGTGCGGGCGGCGGGAACCTGCCAGAGCCCGAAGCCCAGCTGCGGCATCTGGCGGCCGTCGTTCAGGGAAAGCATGGGGGTCATTGCGCGTCTCCTGTCGGGGCGGTCAGCAAAGCCCGTGCGGCAGGCAGGCGCAAGGGGTCAGAGTCTGGCGAGGGCCTGGGCAGGAATGCCCGCTTGTGGGTGGCCGGGGAAGCCTGCGCCAGGGCGGCGAACAAGCGCCATGCAGGGTGGGCCGACCAGGCTGGACTTGGCCAGGGCTGCGCCGGTGGCAAGGTCGGTCAGGACAGGCCCGCCGCCCGATGGCTCGAAGGTCGAACGCCGTTCGGCGAGCAGTCTTTGCACCTGCCCTCAACCTTCTGATCCCGCCAGTGCATCGGCTACGAGAGGCCGAAGGCGCACGAGGAACCGCTCGTCGATGCCTTCGGCACTCCTCGCCTTGCGGCGTTCGCAATGCTTCTCCGCCAGCCGCACCAGATCGCGCCACACTGCGCCGGGCGTTTCGTCCCGCTCCCGGCACAGCGCCAGGAAGCGTCGCCACAGCAGCTCATCGCATCGAAAAAGGGTCTCGGCCAAGGACCGAGACCCTCGTGCATCAGGGTCAGGAAACCCTTAGCCCTTCTTCAGGACCTTCTGGCCCAGAAGCTCGGCGATCTGCACCGCGTTCAGCGCCGCACCCTTGCGCAGGTTGTCGCTGACGCACCACAGGTTCAGCCCGTTCTCGATGGTCGAATCCTGCCGCACGCGGCTGACATAGGTTGCGTATTCGCCCACGCATTC
>JBKBVC010000039.1:0-8846 GCA_046289805.1 Tabrizicola sp. | reverse complement strand
TCCGCGCCGCTAAAGGTGCCTGTCCGTGTTCGCAACAGTGATAGTGGCGGAGGGAATGGGCCTGCCGTCGAACCTTCTCCAGCCTAACTTATTGATTTTCAATAACATACATCATGCTGATGCGGCGCTGCGATCCGGGCTTCGCATGTGGCTGCTCCGATCTGTTTCGGGCGATCTCCCATCAAGCCAGAAGTCGGCTTCAAAATAGACCACGGCGCTGTCTTGGGCGACTGCCGCAACGGTTGCCCTGAGGTGGTCCACGTTGTTCACGAACAGCCGCAGCGACAGGAACTCGGTCGCGGTTGGCAGGTGCGCAGTGACTACCTGCTTGAACACAGCGCCTTACACTTCGCGGGCTACCCGCACCGAGACGACTGATCCTGATCCGACGACGGTCACACTCGACCATTGTGATGCGCACTGTCACCGTCGCGGCGAGGGTTGAGCGGCCAGAGCCCGGCGAGGTCATCCTCTCCGACGCCGCAGGGGTTGTCCATGTCCGCCTCGGAGAGCATGGTCGCTACAGTCTTGGCAACCGCAATCTGGACGCTTCTGGTGGCCGAAGCTATGCGTGGCGGCCCGAGGTCGATCTGGCGGCGCTGGGTCTGGCGCTGGCCGATGGCCAGGCCACGGTTGAGGCCGGAACGCGCACGCCGACGCAGCAGGGAGGGATGTGAGGCAATGACAACAATGAAAGTAGTCCATGCCATCGCTTCTACTACGGGTGCCATAACGTCCGCCCTCAGCATCCGCAGCGCGAAGGTCGATGAGGCGTTGGCGCTGCACGACCTCTCCCTGCGCTCGAAGGCCCACTGGGGTTACGACGCCGCTTTCATGGCACTGGCTGCGCCGAAGTTGGTGCTACCTGCGGAACTGCTTGCTGCGGGGCGGGTTTTCGTGGCCGAGCTTTCGGCCAGCCTTGCCGGGGTGGCGGCCATCCTGCCGCCGGATGGGGACGGGACGGCAGAGCTCGAACATCTTTTCGTCGATCCTCCGGCGATGGGTCGGGGCGTTGGCGCGGCTTTGCTGTCGGCCTGTCTGAAGCTGGCCTCTGGCGAAGGGGCCTGCCGGGTGCGCGCTCTGGCCGACCCTCAGGCCCGCCCGTTCTATGAGCGCCAGGGTTTCCGCTGTCTGGGCGACGCGCCGTCCGATGCCATTGCGGGGCGGATGCTACCGCTGATGGAGCGGATGCTCTGACGCTTCGCCTTCACTCGTCCTGAGCGTCCGAGTCCTCAGACCCGGTCGCGCACGGCGGGCCAGTCAGGGCACGGTCGGGCGACACCAAGAGCCAAGGACCGAACACCCATGCCTGCCCTCTATCGCCGCCTTCCCCGAATCCTCCTCCTGTGTGCTGTGGGACTGCTTTCCCTGACCGTCGCCGGGGCGGCTGTCGGGGTTCTGCGCGTTCAGACCCTGAAGGACGAGATAGCGGATCGTCGCCGGATCGACAGTCCGAACGGGATAGAGGCGACGGAAACCGTGATGATCGGCGGCATCCCGCAGGTGATCAACATCCGGGGGCGCGACCAGGACAACCCAGTTCTCCTCTACGTGCACGGCGGACCTGGGACGCCGATGCTGCCGATCGCGCACGCTTTTCAGGATCGGTGGGAGGATCACTTCACCGTCGTCCAGTGGGATCAGCGCGGCGCGGGCAAGACCTACGCGCTGACCCCGCCCATGGCGATCGCTGCCTCCATGTCCTTCGACCGGATGACGGCGGACGTGATCGAGATGGCAGACCTTCTGCGCACCCGCTTCGGGCAGGACCGGATCGTGCTGCTGGGCCATTCCTGGGGCTCGATGATCGGCCTTGCGGCGGTGATGGAGCACCCGGACCGTTTCTCGGCCTATGTCGGCACCGGTCAGGCGATCAACACGCTGGAAAGCGAACGCCTAGGCTATGCCCATACGCTCATGCGCGCCCGCCAGATCGGCCTTGCGGAAGCAGTGGCCGAGCTTGACGCGCTGGCCCCCTATCCCGAACCTGCGACGGTGATGGACAAGCACTCCACGCGCCACCGCTGGAACGCTCATTTCGGCGAAGGGGTGTTCGGGTATCAAAGTTTGGCCTCAGCCCTGATCCAGATAGCGCTGGTGTCGCCCGATTATGGCTGGCGCGATCTCTGGACCCTCATGGCCGAGGATGAGACGCCCTATCTGCCGCTTAACCCGGACCTGGTGGCCTTTGACGCCCTGCGCTGGGGCACGGCCTGGCAGGTGCCGGTGGTGTTCATCGAAGGCAGGCAGGACTGGCAGGTGAACCACCAGCTGGTGCGCGACTACTTCGACAATGTCTGCGCGCCCTACAAGGCCTTCGTCTATCTGGACGAGGCAGCCCATGCCCCGATGGTAGAACAGCCCGACCGCTTTGCCGATGCGCTGATCCGTCTGGTCCGGCCGCTGGCCACAGATGGCGTACCGCCCGGCCCGCCGAAAGCCGAGGTGCTGGAACAGGCGGGCAGCGCCGCCACTTCCCGCGCCTGCGCCCAGCCTATTTGATGCCGGAGGATGCCATGGATTCGCACCTCAGGGTCATGCGCGTCGTGCTGCGCGGGCTGGCCGTTCCCCTCGGCTCGCTGGCCGCGGCAAGTCTTGTCGCCGCTGCCGTGCTGACCCTTTGGCCCGCCCCGCTGTTTCCCTACGAGGCCGGGCGGGGCGATATCGTGCTGCGGTCCGACCGGCCGCTCTCTGCGGGAGTTTCCGCTGTTATTGCCGATGTGGAGCGGCGGATCGCCAGCTCCGACCTGCCGGCAGCGGGGCCCTATCGGGTGTATCTGTGCAACGAACTCTGGAAGCTGCACCTTTTCGGGCGCACACGGTCTGCCGGATTTGGCGGGGTCACCGATGTCTGGCTGACGGCCAACATCTTCATCCGCCCCGCCGACATCGACCGCAACGCCGTGATCCCGCCCCCGAATTGGCAGTTTTCACTGGCAGACCGGCCGCTGTCCTATTTCATCGCCCATGAGATCACCCATGTGCAGCAGGTCGCTGCCCTTGGCCGCTGGCGCTATGCCCGCACGCCCGGCTGGCTGGTCGAAGGCTATGCCGATCACGTTGCAAAGGCGGGCGACTTCGACGTCGCCGCGAACCTGCGCATGCTGCGCAACGGCGCGGGGGAGCTTGACCCAGCGCTTGGCCTCTATCGTCGATACCAGTTGGCGGTCGAGGCAGCGCTTCAACACGGCGACTGGCTGTCGCTGGTTGCCAATCCGCCCGAAGAGGCCGATGTGCTGCGCTCCCTGCGGGCAACTGGAACCGATCCGTAAAGCCAACGCAACCAGGCCGGTCACGCTGCTGCCGCGCGACTCCAGGAAATTGCAGTTCGACGAGATCATTTCACGAGCCGGACCTCCGACACGTCTCACCTAGTTCCGGTCGTAGCCAGACGTTGACCGGAATCAGGGAATACCCAATCGCCCGAAGGCCGTGGCCCGATCCCAAGCGCGTGTCGCAGCGCAGCAGACTGGAGGGCCGACCCCGATCCGTCAGTCGTCGCGCCATGGAAAGCCCCAGGGGTCGCTGGCCGATCGCGCTCGAATCCTGGCCACGTCGTAGACCTCGACCGGCAAGGGGAAATCCTGCGGTGCGACGGCGACCCGCATGACGGAGGTCACAGGGGCCGGGCGCACCCAGTGCAGTTCCTGCACCCATCCAAATTGCGGATGCCTGTAGGGTAGCGACGGCTCAAAGCCTTCCTGGCCAAGGACATAGACCCATCCCGGCGCCATCAGGTCCTTCGGCAAACCGGTCCAGCCCGCTGCGGCACCGAGCGCGTAGTAGTAGCAGGGCGACGACCAGCCGTCGCGGGTCTTGACGCGCAGACACATGTCCATCTGCCCCTGCGCTGCCGGTCCGCGCAGGGCATACATCATCGCCCACAGCGCGTCAGACGCCGCATAAACCCCAGGCCGGTTGCTGAAGTCGTCCGGCTGACCGTAGGCCTTCCCCGAGGGCTGGAGGAGGTCCAGCCCGGCCTGCTGCGATCCGTGCAACAGATACCCTTGCCCGACAAGCCATTGCAGGAACGCCCACACGGGAATGTCTGCCCCGATACGGCCGGCATCCCGCGCAAGAAGAGCCATCTGGAAATGATCCAGGCTGTCCACTGGCAGGTCGATGAAGGGTGCCTCATGCATCCATGGTCGCTTCATTGCAAAACCTCAGGTCATCACCGCTGCCCAAGAGACGATCGTGACCGATCCGGGCCGCGTGAACATCGTCATGTATGAACCCCATCCGACCCAGAACAAGAACAGGCGCCCGGTCGACGGTGAAGCCGGGATCTTTTGCACTCGTCGATATCTGATGACGAAGGTGCGGCGGGTTCAGTCTTGTCAGGCGCTTCGACATGCCCGGTCGGGCGCGCCTCCTCAGAGGCCATAGAATGACGCGAGTCATTCTTCGGCGCGTCCGGTCTGTCAGACGGGACGTCCGATCCCTCAGACACGGGCGCGCAGATGGTTCGGGTCCGGGCAGGAGCAAGCCCGTGCCACCGCTTCGGGTGGCGACCATCAAGGAAAAGCACATGCGACTTCTCGTTCTTCTCGGCGCGGCACTGCCGCTGGCGGCCTGCGTGGCCTCGGGCAGCGGCACCGGCGCCGTAACCTCGCCCAACGGTCGGCCCGAAGGCCCGGCGCGGGTGGAGTTCACCACCAGCGGCGGGGCGACCGCCCAGATGACCGTGACCCTGCCGGATGGCGAAGTCTTCCGCGGCCCCGCCGTTTCGGGCCAGCGGCAAAGCCAGCCGGGCGTCGGCTTCGGGCCAGGCACAAAGGATATCTTCGTGACCGCGCCGGGTCGCGAATGGACGGGCGAGATCCTTGCCGTGCTGCGGTCGGCCAGGGGTCAGACCATGGACTGCGCCTTGCGCGAAAAGCGCACCGGCCTCGGCCTCGAAGGCGGGGCTGTGGGCAACTGCTCCGTCTCGGATGGCCGCCGCGTTCAGATCGACCTCTGAGGCCGACCCATGATCCGCACATCCGTCAGCCTTCTGGCTCTTCTCATCGCGATGCCTGCCATGGCCGACACCTTCGTCTTTGGCGACAGTTCGGTCGAACAGGGCAACCTCTATGCCCGGCCGGGCTTCGATCGGACCGGCAGCCCTTATTACGGCGAAGGCGGCTTCAGCCGCGAGTCGAACGGTCCGGTCTGGGTCGAGCACCTCGTTCCCGGCATCGCACCGTCCGCCGGGGCCGGAGCAGGCGCTCGCGACATCAACTTTGCCTATTCGGGCGCGACCTCGGGTGATGACAACATCGCCGGGCCGGTTGTCGGCACCGGGTTCGATGCACAGATCGACGATTTCGCGTCGCGCGGCCTGCGCGGCAAGACCGATGATCTGTTCGTCGTCGCGATCGGCACCAATGACTTCATCCGCGACCTTGGCATCCGCGATCTGCGCGAGACTTCGGCCGAGGTGATCGGCAACATCGGCGCGGGGCTCGACCGGTTGTCCGACTATGGGGCCGAGCGGGTGCTGGTCGAGGACGTGCCCAATTTCCATCTCGCCCCGGCCTTCGCGGGCCTCGTCCCACCGGATCAACAGGACGAGTTCGATGCGATCATGCGGGGGGTTCTTGACGAGCACCGTGCCGAGCAGATCGCCGCCCTGCGTGACCAGGCCGAACGGACTGGCACCGATCTGGTCACCGTCAAGGTGAGCAAGCTTTTCGACCACGTCCTGGCCCATGCTGCACAGCTTGGCTTCGCGAACCTGACCGATGCCTGCTATGACGAGGCGACTGGCACGCTCTGTTCCACCGACAAGGCGGTGCAGAACAGCTACCTCTTCTTCGACGGGCTGCACCTGACCGAGTCCGGCCAGCGGATCCAGGCTGACTATTACCGCGCGCTTCTGGGGCAACTGGACGGCTCTGCCCATGACCTGCCGGAGGGGATGGCGCAGTTTGCCATCGGCACGATGGACCAGCTGGCGGCCCGGGGCCGCGACGCCCGCTTCGCGGCCTGGGCCGATCCGGTTCCGCGGCAGGGTTTGAGCTTCGCCGCCGATGCTGGTGCCGGGTCTGAAGGTGGCCGCCTTGCGGGGCTCGGGATCGGCTGGTCGGATGGCGTCGACTGGACTTTCCATGTCAATGCCGCGTGGCAGGGGGGCGGGATCGGCGCCATGCCGGGATCGTCGGACTTCGACGGCTGGTCGGTCGTCCTGTCGGGCGAGCGGCGCTGGGGCGATTTCCGGCTGGGCGCCAGTGTGGGCAGGCTGAGCGGCGGCGCGACAGGCTTCCGCACCATGCCGGTCGCCCTGATGCGGGCCGATCATGACACCGATGTGGATGGCCAATTCGCCGAGATCGCGGCCGGATACGTGCTGGAGCGCGGCGCCCTGACGATCCAGCCTGCGGGATGGCTGCGATGGTCGGAGGTGAACGTGGGCCGCTTCACCGAACGCGGCGACACCGGGCTGGAAATGGCGTTCGACGGGCTATCGACCTCGGGCGTCGTGGCCGGTCTGGGTGTGGACCTGCGCTATGCCGCGACGGACCGCATCACCCCGTGGCTGAGCGTGAGCTGGGAAGAAGCCATCTCGGGCTTTGAAGGCACGCTGACCGGGCGCCTCGTTGACAACTCAGGCCGCGACATCGCACGGGCCTATGACCTTGGCGGTGGAGCGGGCGAACTGCGGGTCGGCGCGGACATAGACCTGGGCCGGGGCGCGACACTTGGTCTGGCGGGCTGGGCCAACACCGACAGCGACGCGGGCGCCCATGCCCGTGTGAGCTGGCGCTTCTAGGGGAGGCCGGGCCTTGCAACGGTCTCACATCAATGGGAAACTCCGCCTCGCACTCCTGACAGTGAGGCGTTGGTTGGATGTCGTCGCGGCCCTGCTTCTGGTCGGGCTCGGTCAGGGATTGCTTCTGGCCGGGCTCCTGCTGCTGCGCCGCGACCTGCGCGGCGCCTCGACGCTGTTCCTTGCAGGCCTGATCGCGGCGGTCACCCTGTCGGGCCTCGAGGATGCGGCGCTGCGCTTCGGCTGGCTGGCGACAAGCCCGGCGCTGGCCGGGATGACCCTGCCGCTTCTGCCCTTCATCGGCCCCTGCCTGAGGGGTCATTGCGAGGCGGTGCTCGACGCCGACTGGCGCCTGCACCGCCGCCACTGGCCCTGGGCCGTCTCGACCGGGATCGGGGTGGCTTTCGCGCTGCTGTTTCTTGCCCAGCCCGCCCCGCTGCGGCTTGCGATCCTGTCCGACACGGCCGAGCCCGAGGATGCCGGAGCGGCGCTGGTCCTGCTGGTCGTCTATCTGGTCACCGCGCTTTCCGTGGCCGCTGCCCTTGTCACCAGCTACCGCGACCTGCGCGCCCGCACCCGGAGCGCCGAGATCAATGACCCGCTCGCCGCACGGCTCGTCTGGCTGCGCGGACTGGTCGCCCTGTCCGGTCTTGCCTGGCTCGGCTATGCCGCAAGCCTGTTGGCCGGTATCGTCCCGGGTCTTCCGGCGGCTACTGTGCAGTCGGTGTCCTCGGTCGTTCAGGTCGCATCGCTTTACGGCATCGGACTTCTGGGTCTTGTCCAGCCCGACCGCATGCTGCCGCCGCCGGGGCAGATGGTAGCGGCTGTTCTGGCGCCCGTGACCGGGAAGTACGGCCGCTCGGCGCTGACGCCCGAGGATCGCGCCCGCCTCGCGCAGGCCATCGAGCGGGTCATGCAGCGCGAACGGCTCTACCGCGACCCGATGCTCAGTCTGCCAAGGCTCGCCTCTGCCGTGGGATCGAACGCAAACGATGTGAGCCAGGTGCTGAACGCCCATTTCGGGCTCGGCTATCACGACTACGTCGCGCGGCTGCGCGTGGCCGAGGCGCAGCGGATCCTGAATGACCCCGACCGGACGGAAACGTTGCTGGAGATCCTGCTCGAGGTCGGCTTCAACTCGAAATCCGTGTTCAACGCCGCCTTCAAGCGCGAGACCGGGCTAACACCGTCCGAGTTCCGCCGCCGGGCGCTGGCGGGGAAGGCGCCGGAAGACGCAACGGGCGAGAGATGAAGATATTGTTCATCCTCGCACACCCCCGGTCTGACAGCTTCTGTCATGCGGTCTCGGAACGGGCGCGCGCAGCCCTTGCCGAAGCGGGGCATGAGATCGCTCACCACGATCTTTATGCAGAACGTTTCGATCCCTGCCTTTCCGCAGACGAGGCCTACACCGTCGGCGATACGCTGGAGATTGCCCTGTCCCGCGCGACCGACCCCGTCGTCGCCAGACTCCGCGCAATAGTCTCGACGGCAGACGGGCTTCTTGTGGTTCATCCGAACTGGTGGGGAAAGCCGCCCGCCATCCTTGCCGGCTGGCTGGACCGGGTCCTCGTGCCCGGGGTGGCCTATCGGCTGGCTGCCGCGGACGGATTGCCCGAGGGGCTTCTTTCTGTCCGGCGGGCGCTCATCCTCAACACCTCGGACACGCCCGCCGAAAGGGAACAGGCCGATCTTGGTGATCCGCTCGACCTGATCTGGCGGAACTGCGTCCTGCCCTTCTGCGGTGTCACCTCCTGCCAGAGGCGCGTCTTCCGGCCCGTGGTCGGCAGTCCGGATGCGAGAAGGGAGAAATGGCTAAGCGAGACAGAGGCTTTGTGCCGCACCTTCTTTGCATGAGGCAGAACCGATGCTGATCGACGTTCAAAACCTGCGGGTCTGTCTGCGGCGATTGCATTCGACGTTCTTGCCGATTGTCCTGTGGGCCGGCGTCACGCTGACGGTCTTCCCGGCTCTCGGTCAGGGTAGTCTGCCGGAAAGGCCGGATCCCGCAGCCATCGCCGCCCATGTGCGCGCGGCGCTGGCCCGTGACCGGGTGCCGGGTGCCTCGGTAGCGGTGATCTGGGAAAACGAGGTC
>JBKBVC010000038.1:0-8849 GCA_046289805.1 Tabrizicola sp. | reverse complement strand
AGGACCGGGTTGGTGATCGACATGGGCTTTTTCGACCGCACATGGAACAGCTTCATCCCGCGTTCGAAATGGCCCGAGGCGAGGCGGACGAAGGCCACGCGGTCGCGGTGTTTCGGGTCCATGTTGGCCTGGACCTTGAAGACGAAGCCGGTGACAGCGGGCTCTCCGGGGTCGATCTGCCGTTCGGCGGCCTTCTGCGGCTGAGGCTCGGGCCCGTATTCGCCGATGCCGTCCATCAGTTCCTTGACCCCGAAGGAATTGATGGCCGAGCCGAACCAGATCGGCGTCATCGAGCCGTTGAGGAAGGCCGTGCGGTCGAAGGCGGGCAGAAGCTCGCGGGCCATCTCCAGCTCTTCATGAAACTTCGCCAGCAGGTCCGCCGGGATGTGTTCGGCCAGTTTCGGGTCGTCCACGCCCGAGATCTTGATCGACTCTGCCACGCGGTTGCGGTCGGCGCGGTCCATGATCTCCAGCCGGTCGTGCAGAAGGTCATAGGCGCCGATGAAGTCGCGCCCCATGCCGATGGGCCAGCTGGCCGGCGTCACGTCGATGGCGAGGTTCTCCTGGATCTCGTCGATGATGGCGAAGGTGTCGCGGCTTTCCCGGTCCATCTTGTTGCAGAAGGTCAGGATCGGCAGATCGCGCAGGCGGCAGACCTCGAACAGCTTGCGGGTCTGGGATTCCACGCCCTTGGCCCCGTCGATCACCATGATCGCGGCGTCAACTGCGGTCAGCGTGCGATAGGTGTCCTCGGAAAAATCGCTGTGGCCGGGCGTGTCCACGAGGTTGAAGCGGAAGTCGCGGTAGTCGAAGGACATGGCCGAGGCCGAGACCGAGATCCCGCGTTCCTGTTCCAGCTTCATGAAGTCCGACCGCGTGCGCCGCGCATCGCCCTTGGCGCGGACCTGGCCGGCCATCTGGATCGCGCCGCCGAACAGCAGGAACTTCTCGGTCAGCGTGGTTTTCCCGGCGTCGGGGTGCGAGATGATCGCGAAGGTCCGGCGGCGGGCGATTTCGGGCGGAAGGGGGGCGCGGTTCGACATGGGCGCGACATATCCGCCACGCCGTCCTTGCGCAAGGATCGGCTCAGGTCAGCGGCAGGCGCACGACCTCGACGCCGGTCGGACAGCAGCGCGGATCCGTGGGCCGGTAAGTGGAGAGTGTGACCACCAGCGCATTGCCCTCGATCGCGGCCGAAATGATGCTGCCCGGAAGCTCGACAGGGAAGAAGGACGTGAACCCTTCGGGTGCGGCGATGAAGATCCAGTGCCGCGGATAGACCGCATTGCCGCCGATGGGCGAGAAGAAGGCCTCGACCAGGTAGTCCGGCGTGGCGTCGCCGACGAGGTTGCCTTCCCAGCGCCGGATGCCCAGAAGCAGCTCGTCGCTGGCCATGTCGGCCCGAATGCTGGCGGACAGCGCCGGTTCGACCGGCCGACTGTCGGGAACTTCCGGCAGCGCCTCGGCCCGGGCGCCAGCGGCCGGCGCCAGAAGCGGCACAAGGCAGATCGCAAGGCGCATGGTCATTTCCGACACAGAAATCTGCACAAGAAAACTGCTTTCCAGAATGCAGGCTGGACCGAGCCGCATCGAACTGGCAATACTCGGGATGTTCTTGTTCCTGACGAGTTTCCGGGACTACCCGGTCGTTTTCCATCAATGTCATTTCCCGCCACGAACGCAAAGGGATTTCATGGATGCGATTTTCAGGACCGCCAAGGGCATCGCCAAGCGCGCTCTGCGGCATCACTACAGCCGCAATCATCTGAAGGCCGCGCGCCACACCCTCGGAATGCTGGAACGCCGCGACGGGCCTCTGAAGCCTGCCGACCGCAGCCGCTGTGATGCCTACGCGGTCGAGGTGCTGGGCCACGCGAAGTTCGCGCCCTGGCTTTACGTCTATTCGCATGTGGCCGGCGGGTTCCGGGAGGGCTGGATCCCCGACAACTTCTTCGACGAATGTGTTCTGCCGCACAATTCGGGCCGCTATGGCGAGCTTTCCCAGTTCCGCAGCCTGAACGCCCTCCTGCTGGGCGCGCCCGAGTTTCCCGATCTGGCCGTGCAGATCAACGGGATGCTGATCGGCCGCGATGGCAGACCGGTTGCGAAAGAGGATGTGACCGGGGTGCTGTTCGGCGATACCGACCGCATCGTGTTCAAGAGCGATTCCACGCAATCGGGGCTTGGGGTCCGGGTGTTCGACCGGGACTCGTTCGATCCGCAGCGGATCGGTGCGCTGGGTCCCGGAGTGTTCCAGCCCTTCATCCGCCAGCACGAGGCGTTCCGGCGCATCGGCAACAGTCCGGCTGTCACCACCCTGCGTCTGACGACGGTGACGGACGACACCGGCAGGCCGCAGGTGCGGGCGGGCTTTCTGTGCATCGGGCGGGCCAGGGACGAACATATCCGGGCGGGAACCGATGTGCTGGTTCCCGTGGATCCAGCCACGGGCGAATTGTCACCCCTCGGCTATGTGCCGGACTGGCAGCGCACCGACCGGCACCCGGATTCCAATGAACTCTTCGCCGGATACGAATTGCCCGGATTCGAGTCCTGCCGGGAGGTGGCTCTGCGCTGTCATGCCCGGCTTCCCTTCGTGCGCTGCATCGGCTGGGATCTGACCGTCGACGATCAGGGTGCCGTACGGATCCTGGAGTGGAATGGCGGCCATACCGGGATCAAGTTCTCGGAGGCGACCCAGGGCCCGTGTTTTGCCGATCTCGGCTGGCATCGCCTGCGCCGGCCTGCCTGAGGAACGGTCGTCGCGGGTGCCGGGAGCCTGGGTCCGCGCCGACCGGGCGCGCCGACCGGGACTGCCAGCGGATTGAATCGGCAGCTTGTGCCCCGAGCCTTGCCTGCTAGGCTAGGGGCAACAGGAGGACTGCAATGGATCTGGGGATCAGGGGAAAGCGGGCGCTGGTCTGCGCCTCGTCAAAGGGGCTGGGGCGCGGCTGTGCCGAGGCCCTGGCCGAGGCGGGCGTCGATCTGGTGATGAACGCACGGGGGGCCGAGGCGCTGGAGGCGGCGGCGGCCGAGATCCGGGCGCGGCACCGGGTGAACGTGATCGCGGTGGCGGGGGACATCACCTCTGAGGCGGGGCGCGCGGCGGTGCTGGCGCATGGGCCGTTCGACATCCTGGTGACCAATGCCGGCGGGCCGCCGCCGGGAATGTGGTCGGACTGGACCCGCGAGGATTTCATCAGGGCGCTGGATGCCAACATGCTGACGCCGATCGCGCTGATGCAGGCGGTGCTGCCGGGCATGATGGCGCAGGGCTGGGGCCGCGTGGTCAACATCACCAGCGTCTCGGTCAAGGCGCCCGTCTCGGTCTTGGGCCTGTCGAACTCGGCCCGGGCGGGGCTGACTGGCTTCGTCGCCGGCACCTCGCGGCAGGTGGCGGGCAGGGGGGTGACGATCAACAACCTGTTGCCCGGGATCCACGCGACCGACCGCGCCGTCGCGCTGGATGCGGCGGTGGTCAAGGCGAAGGGCATCAGCATGGAGGAGGCGATCGCGGAACGCGCCGCCACCATCCCGGCCGGGCGTTATGGCACCCCGGCCGAATTTGGCGCGGCCTGCGCGTTCCTGTGTTCGCAGCACGCGGGCTTCATCGTCGGGCAGAACATCCTGCTGGACGGCGGGGCCACGAACACGACGCTTTAGCAGCGGTCAGCCGTAGATCGACCGCCGCCTTCCGGGATCGACGAGGCCCAGTGTCGCCAGAAGGCTTGCGCCAAGCGCCCAGGCCCAGGCCCCGGCGCCAAGCATGCGCTGGGTCGTCTCGGGGATGGCCGAGCCGGAGAAGGACAGCCCCGTCGCCTCGGCCCGGCCGATCAGCGACAGGAGCGCCCAGGCAACCAGAGCCACCGGCAGCGCCCCGGTGAGCAGGGCAAGCAGCCGCGACTCGCGCCCGATCAGGGCGAAGATCACGAACAGCGCGGCCAGCACGAAGGAGCAGCCGTAGGCGATGGTCTCGGGCCGGGCGCCGGCCAGGATGTCGTGGGCGCGGGCGGCGTCCATCTCGCGCAGGACGGTCCAGGGCACGACGTTTTCGCCGAACGGCGAGGACAGCCAGGGCAGGAAGAGACTGGCAAGAATGGCAAGAGCGGCAACAAGGGCAAGGGGACGTGTCAACATCGGGGCACCTTTCGGCGGATCAATCCCGAAAACGAAACACCAGTTGCGGAATGCGTCAACTCTCCTCAGCGGACCACCCGGAATTGGTGCGTATGCCGCAACAATCCGGTCCGTCCGCCGGGTTTGGTGCGCCGCTGTCCAGAGAGCGGCGACGCACCGCAGGTCTGGTGTTGCCCGCCCCGACTCACACTGCTAGGTGAAAGCCTGACGGATTTGCTTGAGTATCCATGCCCGATACCCCGCCCCTGCGCCTCGATGTCGTCAACCTTGGCCGGTCCTTTGGCGGGCGGAAGGTGGTGGACGGGGTTTCGCTGTCGGTGGCGGCAGGGCAGGTGACGTGCCTCCTCGGCCCCTCGGGCTGCGGCAAGTCCACCACGCTGCGGATGATCGCCGGGGTCGAGCGCGCCGATTCCGGCGAGGTGCGGCTGGACGGCCAGACCGTCGCGGGGCCGGGGGTCCATGTCCCGCCCGAGTTGCGCTCGGTCGGGCTGATGTTCCAGGACTTCGCGCTGTTCCCGCATCTGACGGTGGCCGAGAACGTGGGCTTCGGCCTTCGCATGGACCGGGCCGAGAAGGCGCGGCGGGTTGGGGAACTGCTGGAAAAGGTCGATCTGGCGGGTTTCGGCCCGAAGCATCCGCACGAGCTGTCGGGCGGCGAGCAGCAGCGCGTGGCGCTGGCCCGGGCGCTGGCGCCGAACCCGCGGGTGATGCTGATGGACGAGCCATTCTCGGGCCTCGACAATCGTCTGCGAGACGGGATCCGCGACCGGACGCTGGAGATCCTCAAGGAGGCGGGGGCAGCGGTGCTTCTGGTCACGCACGAACCCGACGAGGCGATGCGCATGGCCGACGAGATCGCGCTGATGCGCGCGGGCCGGATCGTGCAGAAGGGCGCGCCCTACAACGTCTATAATGCTCCGGTGGACAAGG
Organism: Tabrizicola sp.; assembly: GCA_046289805.1. GTDB lineage: Bacteria > Pseudomonadota > Alphaproteobacteria > Rhodobacterales > Rhodobacteraceae > Tabrizicola. The sequence goes on along the minus strand of JBKBVC010000038.1, from coordinate 3,782 downwards.
CGGCGGCGGCCTTCTTCAGCGACATCAACGTGATCCGGGGGATCTCGAGGGGGGCGCTGACCCAGACGCCCTTCGGCGCCTTCCTGACGCCAGGCCATGCCGACGGCGCCGAGGTCGAGATCGTGATCCGCCCGCAGCATCTGCGGATCGACTTCGACCGGGGCGGACGCGGCCCGAACCCCACGCCCGAGGACGGCGTGCCTGCGCGGGGCACGGTGGTCCGCAGCCGCTATCTGGGCCGCGAAAGCCTTGTAGACTTCGCCATGGATTTCGAGGGCGCGAAGCTGACCGCCAGCGTGCCCGGCGTCTTCCTGCCCAAACCCGGCACGGTGCTGTGGCTGATGATCCGCCGCGACCGCTGTTTCGTCTTCGGGGTCTGAGCAGAGCCCGCCTCAGGGCAGATCGGCCTCGATCCCGGACTGGGGCAGCAGCGTTGCGACCTTGTAGAGCAGGCTCCGCGCCGCCCTTGCGCGCGGGTTGCCCTCCTGGCCCACGTGGCGCAGCCCCTCGACCAGCGCCTCGAGCTCGTCCGGGGTCAGCATGGTCGGCGGCAGCACCAGCGGCGAGCGCAGGATGTAGCCGAGGCCACGTTCCCCCTCGACCGGCATCCCGGTGGCCGCCAGCATCTCCATGTCGCGCCAGATCGTGCGGGTCGAGACCCCGGTGCGCCGGGCCAGTTCCGCCGCCGTGTGCAGCCGCCCGTCGCGGAGCGCCTGGACGATGTCGTAAAGGCGGGCGTCACGTTTCATCGGCCGGACCGGGACAGGGGATCGGGAACTTACTGACAAAATACTGTCAGTTGACTGCGTTTGCCAAGCGGCTTGGGGCTTGGAAGCCTGGGGATCGGGGGCGTAATTGGAGGCAGTAACGGAATCCGCCCCGACATCGGGGCCTGCATGGAGGGGTTCTCATGCTCAACAACATCGGTCTTCCCGGCCTGATCCTGATCGCGGTCGTGCTTCTGGTCCTGTTCGGCAAGGGCAAGGTGTCCAGCCTGATGGGCGAGGTCGGCAAGGGGATCACCGCCTTCAAGAAGGGCGTGAGCGAGGGTGCAAAGGAAATCGAGGACGCCAAGGCGGAGGCCGCCAAGGACGTCACGCCGGCCGAGAAGGACAAGGCCTGATCTGACGGGCCTGTCGGGAGACGGACATGGATCTCAGCTGGTCCGAACTTCTGGTCGTCGGCATCGTCGCGCTGATCTTCATCGGCCCGAAGGATCTGCCCGGCATGTTCCGCGAGCTTGGACGGTTCACCGCCAAGGTCCGGTCCATGGGGCGCGAGTTCAGCCGGGCGATGGAACAGGCCGCGAAGGAGTCGGGCGTCAAGGATGTGGCCGATGACCTGAAGAAGGTCACCTCGCCCAAGGCCATGGGGCTGGATGCGGTCAAGTCCGCCGCTGACAAGTTCGAGAAATGGGATCCGCTGAAGAACGCGGCCAAGCCCACGCAGCCCCTGACGCCGGCGCCCATGCCGGCGGCGGCGACCGCAGCCCCGGTGGCCGAGGCCGCAACTGCCGCGGCGGCACCCGCGGTGCCGGAAGGCGCGGGGCCGGCGACGGCGGCGCTTTACGAGCAGAAGGCCGCGCGCAAGGCGGTGGTGGACGAGGCGGCGGCCAAGCTGCGCGCCCTGTCCGAACCCGCAGCCGCCGCGGCCCAGCCCGCCACCAGGGCCCCCGGCCGCCGGCGCAGGACGGCCGATCCGCAGGACGGTGACGCAGCATGAGCACCAAGGACGAGATCGACGACAGCTCGGCCCCCCTGGTCGAGCATCTGGCCGAACTGCGCAACCGGCTGATCTGGTCGGTGACAGCCTTCATCGTGGCCATGCTGGCCTGTTTCGTGGTGGCCGACCCGATCCTGAACTTTCTGCTGCGCCCGATCGAGCAGGCGATGCGCGACCTGGGCAACCCGAACCCGGTGATGCAATACACCGCGCCGCAGGAATATTTCTTCACGCTGGTCCATATCTCGGTCGTGGCCGGGCTGATGGTCAGCTTTCCGGTCATCGCCTACCAGCTGTGGCGGTTCGTGGCGCCGGGTCTTTACCGCAGCGAGAAGCAGGCCTTCCTGCCCTTCCTCATTGCCTCTCCGGTGCTGTTCCTGCTGGGGGCGACCTTTGCGCATTATGTGGTGACGCCCATCGCCATGACCTTCTTCCTCGGCTTTGCCGACAGCGCCTCGATCCTGTCGGCTCTGGCGCCGATGCTGACCGATGTGCCCGCCGACGTGCCTGCCGCGGCGCCGAAGGAAGGCATCGAGATCGTCTTCCAGGGCAAGGTGAACGAGACCCTGGACATCAGCCTGAAGCTGATCATCGCCTTCGGCCTGTGCTTCCAGCTGCCGGTGCTTCTGACGCTGATGGGCAAGGCGGGGCTTGCGACATCGGCCGGCCTCGCCGGGATGCGCAAATACGCCATCGTCATCATCCTGACCGTCGCCGCGCTTGTCACGCCGCCGGACGTGATGAGCCAGCTGATCCTGTTCTTCGCCGTCTATCCGCTTTACGAGGTGTCGATCTTCCTGATCCGCCGCATCGAAAAGCGCCGCGAGGCGGAACTGCGCGCCGAGGGTCTCTGGGACGACGAGACCGACGGCCCCTCGGACACGGCCGAGCCCAGGGCATGACCGACGCGCTTGACCGCATCGCCGCCGCGCTGGAGCGGCTGGCCCCGGCGCCGATGCCCGCGCCGGATTTCACGGCCGAGGCCTTCGTCTGGCACACCCGGCCCGACCGGCTGGAACCCGTGGCGCAGGTCTCGCGGGTGGACATCGGCCTTCTGGTCGGCGTGGACCGCGCGCGCGACACGCTGCTGGAGAACACCCGCCATTTCGCCGCCGGCCTGCCGGCGAACAACGCGCTTCTGTGGGGCGCGCGGGGGATGGGGAAGTCGAGTCTGGTCAAGGCCGTCCACGCCGCCGTGCGGGCGGAAGGCCATGACCTGAAGATCGTGGAACTGAGCCGCGAGGACCTGCCTTCGGTCCAGCGCCTGCTGGCGCATCTGCGCGCCGCGCCGCACCGGTTCCTGCTGTTCTGCGACGACCTGTCGTTCTCCCACGACGACCAGCATTACAAGTCGCTGAAGGCGGTCCTGGATGGCGGTATCGAGGGGCGGCCCGAGAACGTGCTGTTCTATGCGACCAGCAATCGGCGCCACCTGATGCCGCGCGACATGATCGAGAACGAACGTTCGACCGCGATCAATCCCTCCGAGGCGGTGGAGGAGAAGGTCTCGCTGTCCGATCGCTTTGGCCTGTGGCTCGGCTTCCACCCGTGCAGCCAGGACGATTACCTGGACATGATCCGCGGCTATTGTGCGGCGCATGGCGTCAACGTCACGGAGGAGCGGCTGCATGCCGAGGCGATCGAATGGCAGGCAACGCGGGGCGGGCGGTCGGGCCGGGTGGCCTGGCAGTTCTTCTGCGACCTCGCCGCCCGCGAGGGGGTGCGCCTCCGGGCCTGAACGGCGGGTTTGCCTTTGCTCCCGCCAGCATGCATCCTGAGCGCAAGCCACCATGCTGAGCGAAATCCTCGTCATCCTTGCCCTGATCGTGTTGAACGGTGTGCTGGCCATGTCCGAGCTGGCCATCGTCAGCGCGCGTCCTGCCCGGCTGAAGCCGCTGGAAGGGAAAAGCCGGGGCGCACGGATGGCCCTGAGGCTGGCCGAGCATCCTGGGCGGTTCCTGTCCACCGTGCAGATCGGCATCACCGCGGTCGGCATCCTGTCGGGCGCGCTGTCGGGGGCAACGCTGGGCCAGCGGTTGCAGCTCTGGCTGGTCGGGCAG
>JBKBVC010000037.1:0-8860 GCA_046289805.1 Tabrizicola sp. | reverse complement strand
GCACTCCGGATGGTTGGTCGCGATGGAATGGGCGATGTTCTGCAACAGCACCGTCTTGCCGGTGCGGGGCGGCGCCACGATCAGCGCGCGCTGGCCTTTCCCGATCGGCGAGACAAGGTCGATGATCCGGGCAGAGCGGTCCTTGATCGTCGGGTCGTCGATTTCCATCTTCAGCCGCTCGTCGGGGTAAAGCGGCGTCAGGTTGTCGAAATGGACCTTGTGCTTGGCCTTTTCGGGGTCGTCGAAGTTGATCTTCGTGGCCTTGACCAGGCTGAAATAGCGTTCGTTCTCCTGCGGGGCCTTGATGACGCCTTCGATCGTGTCGCCGGTGCGCAAGCTGAACTGGCGGATCATCTCGGGCGAGACATAGATGTCATCCGGGCCCGGCAGGTAGTTGGCTTCCGGAGAGCGCAGGAACCCGAACCCGTCCTGCAAGACTTCCAGCACACCATCGCCGCCGATCTCCCAGCCTTCCTCGGCATGCTCCTTCAGGATCGAGAACATCATCTCGCCCTTGCGCATGGAGGGGGCGTTCTCGATCTCCCACTCCTCGGCCATCGCCAGCAGGTCGGCGGGGGTCTTGGCCTTCAGTTGCGCGAGGTTCAAGCGTTCGACGTTCATGGATAACCTTTGAGCGGACCGCGCCCGTCACGGGGGGTCTCGACATATTGGGAAAGGGAGGTGCGATGGACCGGACGGTCCTGCAAGGCGCCACCTAATCGGGCACGTGGCAAAAGTCAATCAGAAGCGGGTGATGACTGCAAAGACGATGACCAGCATCAGGATCGTCGGAACCTCGTTCATCATCCGGTAAGTGCGCCCGCTGCGGGTGTTGGTGCCCATGACGAAGTCTTTCCGCCGCCGGCCAAGCCAGTGATGGAACCATGTCATCGCCAGGATGCAGGCGGCCTTCACCCAGGGCCAGACGAAGGACCAGTCCACCACACCGGGCGTGAAGACCAGCGCCAGACCAAAGACCCAGGTTGCGATCATCGCCGGATTCATGATCCCGCGCAGCAGGCGCCGCTCCATCGTCTGGAACATCCTGTCCGTGGGCGAGCCTGGCTCCACCTGCTCCACATGATAGACGAACAGGCGCGGCAGATAGAAGATCCCCGCCATCCACGAGATCACCGATACGACATGCAGCGATTTCGTGACCGGATACCAGTCGGCCAGAAAATCCGAAATCGTCGCAAGCATCGTTCGACCCCGTCCATTCAACCCTTCTTCCTCTATAGGAAATAATGAAAAAGAAGGAATGCTGATGTTGTAGAGCCTGTGGACAGCGGGATTTCCCGACTATCCCCAAGAACGCTCCACAGGGAGGAGGGTGTGGACAAATCCGGGAAAACCTCCAGCGCATCCGGACGCTGGAAGAAGAATCTTTGTAAGTCAATGACTTGGCGTCAGTATCTTCTGCGCGCAATCCACAGGCGAGTGGTATCCCCATCCCCGGCATAACCGCTTCTCCCATGCCGCGTGACAAGGCCATGCACAGCGGGATATCTCTGGCCCGGACGTTGCGGAGCTGCCCGCCCGCCCACAGCCGCAGCCGTCGAGCCACGGAAACCCCCATTCGGAACCCAGGAACAAACCGAGGATATTCACAGCCTTGCCCCCGACCCTGATCCTCGCCTCCACCTCGCCCACGCGCCTGTCGATGCTCCGCGCCGCGGGACTTGAGCCGATCCCGATCGCCCCGCGTGTCGATGAGGCCACCATCCGCGACGCCCTGGTGGCCGAGGGGGCGAACCCCCGCGACATCGCCGACGCCCTGGCCGAGATGAAGGCGCGCAAGGTTGCCGAGAAACACCCCGATGCGCTTGTCCTCGGCTGCGATCAGGTGCTCGCGCTCGATCGCGCGACCTTTGCGAAACCCGGAACCCCCGACGATGCCCGCCGACAGCTGCGGCAGCTTCGGGGCAAGACCCACAAGCTCTTCTCCGCCGCCGTCGTCTATGAAAACGCCGAACCCGTATGGCGCCATGTCGGCGAGGCCCGCCTGACCATGCACCAGGTCTCCGACGCCTATCTGGACGACTACATCCAGCGGAACTGGGATTCGATCCGCCATTCCGTCGGCTGCTACAAGGTCGAGGAGGAAGGCGTCCGTCTGTTCAGCGCCATCGCAGGCGACCATTTCACCATTCTCGGTCTACCGCTTCTGCCGCTGTTGGCTTGGCTCGGCAACCGGGGCATGATCGCCACATGACCGATCATCCCCGCATCCCGCTTGCTGCCGTCCTGGGTCACCCCGTTGCGCACAGTCGCAGCCCGGCGCTTCACGGCTATTGGCTCAAACGCTACAACATCAAGGGTTACTACATCCCGATCGACATTGCACCGCTCGACCTGCCCCGGCTTCTGCGCACCCTGCCGGACCTCGGCTTTGTCGGCTGCAACGTCACGATCCCGCACAAGGAGGCCATCCTTCAGATTGCCGATGTCGTCACCGACCGCGCCGCCCTGATCGGGGCCGCGAATACCCTGATCTTCCGCAAGGACGGCAAGATCCACGCCGACAACACCGACGGTTCCGGGTTCATCGCCAACCTGCGCCAGAACGCACCCGACTGGAAACCGGCCACCGGCCCCGCCGTCGTTCTGGGCGCCGGCGGTGCGGCCCGCGCCGTGGTGGCCGCGCTGATCGAGGTCGGAGTCCCCGAAATCCGCCTCGCCAACCGCACCCGCGCCCGGGCCGATGCGATCCGCGCCGATTTCGGCGCCAAGATCCAGGTCCACGAATGGGTCCAGGCGCCGAATCTGCTCGACGATGCGGTGACCGTCGTCAACACCACCTCGCTCGGCATGACCGGAAAGCAGGACTTCCAGGTGCCGCTGCACCGGCTTAACCCGGGCGCGCTGTGCAACGACCTCGTCTACACGCCTCTCAAGACCCAGTTCCTGATCGAGGCCGAGGATCGGGGCGCCACCATCGTTGACGGGCTCGGCATGCTCCTCCACCAGGCCGCCCCCGGCTTCGAACGCTGGTTCGGAGTCCGGCCCGAGGTGGACGAGGCAACCCGCAAGGCTGTCCTGTCGGCATGACCTTCGTGCTTGGCCTCACCGGATCCATCGGCATGGGCAAGTCGACCACGGCGCAGATGTTCGCCGACAGCGGCCTGCCGGTCTGGGATGCCGACGCCGCCGTCCACCGGCTGTATCAGGCCGGCCAGCCCGCGGCGCTGGCGGTGAAAACGCTTTTCCCTTCGGCGATCGAGGCGGACGGCAGCGTCAACCGGGCCGTGCTCCGCGCCATCATCCAGGCCGATCCCGGCGCGCTCGACCGTCTGAATGCGGCTGTTCACCCTCTTGTCGCCGCGGACCGCGCGGCCTTCCTTGCCGCCCACGCCCGGGACGAAATCGTTCTCCTGGACGTGCCCTTGCTCTACGAAACCGGCCTCGACGCGGCCTGCGACGCCGTTGTCGTCGTCTCTGCGCCGCCCGATGTCCAGCGCCAGCGTGTCCTCGACCGCGGCGCGATGACCGAAGCCGAGTTCCAGACCATCCTCGACAGGCAGCTGCCGGATGCCGAAAAGCGCAGGCGGGCAGACTATGTCATCCCCACGACCAGCCTTGAAGCCGCCCGACAGGCCGTGAAAGATGTGCTGAAAGACATCCGGCGGACCAGAGATGCGTGAAATCGTCCTCGATACCGAAACCACCGGACTGGAACCCGCCGAAGGTCATCGCATCGTCGAGATCGGCGCGGTCGAGCTGTTCAACCACCTGCCTACCGGTCGGACCTGGCACCAGTATATCAACCCCGAACGCAGCATGCCTCTTGCCGCATTCGAGGTGCATGGCATTGGCCACGACATCCTCGAAGCGCCTGCCAAGCCGGTTCCTGGTGGTGTCACCCTGCGGGACAAGCCGGTTTTTGCCCAGATCGCACGCGCGTTCCTCGATTTCGTCGGCGATGCCCAGCTGGTGATCCACAACGCCGCCTTCGACATGAAGTTCCTCAACTTCGAGCTGGAACGGGCCGGTTTGCCGGTGCTGCCTCTTGCCAGGGCGACGGATACGGTGATGCTTGCCCGGACAAGGTTTCCCGGTTCTCCGGCCTCGCTGGACGCGCTTTGCCGGCGGTTCGGCATCGACAACTCGATGCGTGAAAAGCATGGCGCGCTGCTCGACAGCGAGATCCTGGCCGAGGTCTATCTGGAGCTGATCGGCGGGCGTCAGCCCGATCTGGTCCTCGGCACGGCCAGTCCGCTGCCCGGCCGCAACCTCTCCGGCGAGGCCGCGGCCTGGCGTCCTCAGCCGCGCCCGACCCCGCTGCCGCCCAGGATCACCGAAGCGGAAGCCGCTGCCCATGCCGAGATGATTGCCAGGATCGGCGCCTCCGCCCTCTGGACGAAGGACGCCTAGCCAGAACCCTGAATTCGGGCTCAGTTGACTTGCCCGCCCGGTGTCGCCTGTTGCGCCTGGGCCTGCGCCCGCCGCGCCAGTTCCTGACGGTAGAGCGACATGAAGTCCACCGTATCGACGTTCAGCGGCGGGAAGCCACCATCGCGCGTCACGTCCGAGATGATGCGACGGACGAAGGGGAACATCAGGCGCGGGCATTCGATCAGCAGGAAGGGGTGCAGCTGTTCCTCCGCGACGCCCTCGATGTGGAACGTGCCGCCGTACTCAACTTCCAGCAGGAACAGCACATCGCCGTTGACCTTGTTCTTCGACGTCACCTTGTACTTGGTGATCACTTCGAACTGGTTCGGGACGGGACGCTTGCGGGCGTCGAGGCTGACGGCGACCTGGATGTCGGGCTGCACCTCGCCGGCGCCCAGACCCTTTTGCACCACGACATTCTCGAAAGACAAGTCGCGCACATATTGGGCCAGGACCTGCATCTTGATCTGCTGGGGCGCAGCCGATGCGCCATTCCCTGCCGGGGTTTCGTCTGCCATGTTCGGGTCTCCTCAAGGGTTGGCGCCTTCTATCAGGTCGGGCGCCCGCTCTCAATGCTGGGGTTGACCGGCATGCAGATGGCCGGCCCTCGCGGGCCGGCCCATGGTTGACGCTTCGTATACGTCCACGGCTAACAAATTGAAAACGCGAAGATATCGGAAAATGTCCACCGTGGACAGACTCGCCCTCCGGTCAGAGAATCTCGCTCATCTTCACGACCCGGCCCTCGGCGACCGACTTCAGCGCGGCCTCGGCCAGGGCCAGGGCCAGAAGCCCGTCCTCGCCCGAGGGGCTGGCCTCGGCCTTGCCAGCCATCGCGTCGATGAAGGCCGCGATCTCGGCGGCGTAGGCCTCGGTATAGCGGGTCATGAAGAAGTCGTGCAGCGGCGGCCGGGTATAGCCCGCCCCTGTGGCAACCTCGATCGAGACTGGCCGCTGGTTCTCCGCCGCGACCGACCCGCCCGACCCGTGCACCTCGATCCGCTGGTCGTAGCCATAGGTCGCCCGGCGACTGTTCGAGATGACGGCCATCTTTCCCGAGGCCGTTTTCAGCATGACCTGCACGGAATCGCTGTCGCCGGCCTTGCCGATTTCGGGGTCCACCAGGACCGAGGCCATGGCCGAGACTTCGGCCACTTCCTCGCCCAGCAGGAATCGGGCCATGTCGAAGTCGTGGATCGTCATGTCGCGGAAGATCCCGCCCGACCGCTTGATGTAGTCCACGGGCGGCGCGCCGGGGTCGCGGCTGGTGATGACCACCATCTCGACCTTGCCGATGGTCCCCTTGTCGATCTCGCCCCGCACCGCCCGGAAATGCGGGTCGAAGCGGCGGTTGAAGCCGACCATCAGCGTGCCCTTGTGGGCGCGGACGACCTCCAGGCACTGTTTCACGCGGGCGAGGCTGAGGTCGATGGGCTTTTCGCAGAACACGGCCTTGCCGGCCTTCACGAACTGCTCGATCAGGTCGGCGTGGGTGTCTGTCGGGGTGCAGATCACCACCGCGTCGATGTCCTTCGCCGCCGCGATGGCGTCGATGGTCCGCACCTCGCAGCCATACTGATCGGCAACCGCCTGAGCAGCTGCGGGCATCGCATCCGACACCGCCACGAGCCTTGCGGCCGGGTTGCCCGTCACCGCCTTTGCGTGAACCTTCCCGATGCGCCCCGCACCCAGAAGTCCGAACCTGATCGTCATTTTTCTCCTTACTCCGGGTAGGCCCCGGCGACGTTCTGATCGAAATCCACCAATGCGCCGGTCATCACGCCGGACGCGCCGGAAAGCAAGTAGCTGGCCAGCCCAGCGACATGGACGGGCTTGACCAGCATCCCCATCGGCTGCCGCGCCTCGGCCTCGGCAAGCCAGCCATCCCGCGCGCCATGGAAGCGGCGCTGCGTCTCGTCCTCTCCGGGCGTGTCCATCCAGCCGCAGTTGATCCCATTGACCCGGATCCGATGCTTCCGCAGCGCCTGGGCCGCGTTCTTCGTGACATTCGCCAGCGCCGCCTTCGAGGCCGAATAGGGCGCAAGGTAGGACTGGCCGCAATGCACCACCATCGACAGGATGTTCACCGCGCTTGCCGGATGCCCGCCGGCCACCGCCAGCTGCGCGAACCGCTGCAAGGCGAAGAACGGGCCCCGCGTGTTCACCGCGATATGCCTGTCGAAATCCGCGGGCGAGCAGTCGAGGATCGACCCCCTCTCGGTCGTCGCTGCCGCGTTGACCAGCGCCGTCACCCGCCCGAACCGTGCCGCTGCCGCATCGACCAGCGCCACGGCATCCTCCACCAGCCCCATGTCGGCGCGCTGGAAATGCGCGTCGGCGCCCAGGTCCCTCAGACGATGCACCGCCGCCTCACCCTCGGCCAGGCGCCGGCCGGCAACGACGAGACGGGTGCAGCCATCGGCCACCAGCGCCTCGGCAATCGCAAGCCCCAATCCTTGCGTGCCGCCCGCGATGACGGCCACGGTGTCCTTGTGGTCAGGCATAGGCTGCGTCCGATCCGCCCTTCACGCCGGTGATGTAGGACACGATGTCGTTCCCGTCAGTCTCGTCCCGGCGCAGCGAGGCGACGATCCGGCCGCGACGGAAGACGACGATCCGGTCCACCAGGTCGAAGACCTGCCGCAGGTTGTGCGAAATCAGGATCATCGGGATGCCCCGGTCCTTCAACCCGCGGATGATGTTTTCCACCTGCGCCGTCTCCTGCACGCCAAGGGCGGCGGTGGGTTCATCCATGATGACAAGCTTGGAGGCGAAGGCCGCCGTCCGCGCGATGGCAACGCACTGGCGCTGCCCGCCCGACATGTTGCGGATCGGGTTGTCCACGTTCGGGATCTTCACTGCGGTCGTCTTCAGCGCCTCGAGCGTTCGGTCGCGCATCGTCTTGCGGTCGAGCCACGAGAACGGCCCCAGCCGCCACCTGAACAACTCGCGCCCGAGGAACAGGTTCGACGGCACGTCCAGATCGTCGGCAAGCGCCAGCGTCTGGAACACCGTCTCGATCCCGGCTTCGCGGGCTTCGAGCGGGCCAGAGAAATTCACCGGCTTGCCGTCGAAGATGATCTCGCCGCTGGTCCGCTGCTCTACCGCCGTCACCTGGCGGACGAAGGTGGATTTCCCCGCCCCGTTGTCGCCGACGACAGCCACATGCTCGCCCTCGTGCAGGATGAAGTTCGCATCCTCCAGCGCATGCACGCCGCCGTAATGCTTGGTCAGACCCCGGGTTTCCAGAATGATCCTGGACATCGCCCTACCCCCTTGCCCGCTTGCGCTGCCGCCACTGGTCCAGCACCACGGCGCCGACGATGATCGCGCCCTTGACCATTTCCTGATAGTAGGCGTCCAGCTTGACCGAGGTGAAACCCGAGATGATCACCGAGAAGATGGCGGCTCCCAGCACGGTCCCCACGATCGACCCGCGACCCCCTGCCAACGAAACGCCGCCAATTACAGCCATCGCAATGGCGTCAAGCTCGTACATCATTCCCATGCCGGCTTGGGCCGTCAGGTTCTTCGAGGTGAGTAGCACCGCCGCAACAGCAGCCAGTACTCCGGCGATGGCATAAACCAGAACCTTGTGCCGATCGACGTTGATCCCGGACATCCGTGCCGCGGCCTCGTTGGACCCGATGGCATAGCTGCGTTTGCCGTACAGGGTATAGGTCATGATCACATGGAACAGGATAGCGAGCAGGACGAAGACCACGGCTGGGTTCTGTCCTGGCCACGACAGAAGCCCGAAGGTCATCCCGCCTAAGAGGTCCCCGTTCGCGAGGCTGCCATAGGTCTCGGTCGGAAAGCTGACTGGCTGGCCGTTCGACCACCAGCGCGCCGCGCCCCTTGCGCTTACCATCATGCCCAGAGTGGCGATGAAGGGCGGGATCTTCGTGTAGGCGACCAGAAGCCCGTTCACCAGACCAGCGACCAGACCGCAGGCAAGGCCCACGGCGATCGGCACGATTACCGGCAGGTCCATCGCCCAGTTGCCGAAGATCGCTTTCGGGTTCGGGTTGCCGTTGACCATCGCGGTTTGCGCGAAGCTCATCACGATCATCGCCGTTGCGCCCACGACGCTGCCCGACGACAGATCGATCCCGCCGATGATGATGACCTGCGTCACTCCCAGCGCGATGATCCCGACGATCGCGACCTGCAGGATCATGATGTCCAGCCGCTGCTGGTTGAAGATCGCGTCCACGTTGTCGCGCATGTTGAAGAGGAACGACCCCCCCTGCACGCGGTTAAGGACTTCGAAAATGAGGACGATCAGGACGAGCGCGCCGAAGACGTTCCATTCGGGCGCGCGCGTGCGCTTTGCCGGATCGTATTTCAGGCCACCCAGGCCATGTGTTGCTTCTGCCACGTCGCCCCCCCAAGTAAGCGATGACGGAATTCGGCTGAATATACCGGATCCGCCAGAAAACGGGGCGACCGTCGCCGGCCGCCC
>JBKBVC010000036.1:0-8962 GCA_046289805.1 Tabrizicola sp. | reverse complement strand
GCATCCTCTGGACCGGCAACCGGGGCGAGGGGACGGCGCATTACCGCGCCTATGACCGCACCTGGGACATCGCGGTGCCGGGAAAGGCGCCGGTCCACTGTTCCAACGACCCGCTTCTGGGCGGGGACCCGGCGAAGATGAACCCGGAGGACCTGCTGCTCTCGGCCCTCTCGGCCTGCCACATGCTGTGGTATCTGCATTTTGCCAGCGATGCGGGCATCGTGGTCACGGGCTACAGCGACAGCCCGTTGGGGGTGGGAGAGGTCGGGCGCGGCGGGGCAGGGCGCTTCGTGAAGGCAACCCTGCGGCCGCATGTCGTGGTGCAGCCGGGGACGGACCTTGCAGCTGCCGAGGCGATCCACCATCGAATCCACCAGGTGTGCTTCATCGCCCGGTCGATGAACTTTCCGGTGGACTACGCCCCGACCTTCGAGGTCCAGGCGTAACGCTCGTCGCAGGCTGCGTCGCTCCGCGCCGGGCGGCCCGCGACGACACGCCGAAGGCGCAGGAGGTGCCGTCACGGGCGCGACATCCGGTGTCGCAATCCGGACGGTTTGCGTCCGTCGCCCCCGATAGGGTCGTGCCGGGGTCTGGGGGCGCGAATGGACGAGACCGATTACATCATCGTGGGCGCGGGCTCGGCCGGTTGCGTCCTGGCCGACCGGCTGACCGCGAGTGGCCGCCACAAGGTCACGGTGCTGGAGGCAGGCGGGACGGACCGGCGGTTCTATGTCCAGCTGCCGCTCGGCTATGGCAAGCTGTTCTACGACCCGGCGGTGAACTGGCTTTACCGGACCGAGCCCGATCCCGGACTGAACGGCGCGCAGGACCACTGGCCGCGCGGCAAGATCCTGGGCGGATCCTCCAGCATCAACGCGATGGTCTGGATCCGGGGGCATCGCGCGGATTACGAGGACTGGGGCCAGGCGGCGCCGGGCTGGGGCTGGGAGGAATGTCTTGCCGCCTATCGGGCCCTGGAGGACAACGAGGCGGGCGCGGACGAGTTCCGCGGGACGGGGGGGCCGCTGTTCATCTCGGCCAACCGGACTGGGCTGCATCCGCTGGTTCGCAGCTATCTCGACGCCTGCGCGCAAGCCGGGCTCCCCGAGACTGCCGATTTCAACGGTGCGCAGCAGGAAGGTTCGGGCGTCTACCAGATGACGATCAAGGGGGCGCGGCGCAATTCGGCGGCGCGAGCCTTCCTGCGGCCGGCGATGAAGCGGCAGAACCTGCGCGTGCTGACGCGGGCGCTGGTCACGCGGGTGGTGATCGAGGGGGGCCGGGCCGTCGGGGTGGAATATCGACGGGGCGGCGAGACCCGCATCCTGCGCGCGCGGGCCGAGGTGATCCTGGCGGGGGGGGCGATCAACTCGCCGCAGTTGTTGCAGCTGTCGGGGATCGGGCCGGGGGCGCTGTTGCAGGGGCTGGGCATTCCCGTGGTTCGGGACAATCCGAACGTTGGCGACCACCTGAGCGACCATCAGGGCATCAACTACACCTGGTCGATGAAGGTGCCGACCTACAATGACGAGCTGCGCCCCTGGTGGGGCAAGCTGCGGGCGGGGTTGCAGTATGTCCTGGGCGGGGGCGGGCCGCTGGCCAAGTCGATCAACCACGGCGGCGGGTTCTTCCGCACCCGGCCGGACCTCGACCGGCCGAACATGCAGCTCTACTTCCAGGCCTTCTCGACCCTGATCCCGCGCGAGGGCGAGCGGCCGGTCCTGACCCCGGACCCCTGGTCGGGCATGTCGATCGGCCTGTCGAACTGCCGCCCGACGAGCCGGGGCCATATCCGGCTGCGCAGCCCCCGGCCCGAGGATCATCCGGTGATCACCGCGAATGCCTATTCGACGAACACCGATGTCGAGGAGATGCTGGCCGCGGTGAAATTCGTCCGCCGCATCGCCGCGCAGCCGGCCCTGGCGGCGTTGATCAAGGAAGAGTTGCGGCCGGGGCCGGAGGTGGTGACCGACGAGGAGCTGATCGCCGATTTCCGCGCCCGGTCGGGGACGGTCTATCACCCGAGCTGCACCTGCCGGATGGGGCAGGACCCGGAAGCCTCGGTGGTGGATCCGGGGCTGCGGGTGCATGGGGTCGGCGCGCTGCGGGTGATCGATGCCTCGGCCTTCCCGAACATCATCGCGGGCAACACCAATGCGCCGTCGATCCTGATGGGCTGGATGGGCGCAGAAAGGGTGCTGGCCGACGCGCGATAGGGGCAGGAGGCCGTCCTTGCGGCCACGAGCCGCGCGGACGGCGCGCCTCCGGCGGGAGTATTCGGCAAAGGGCAAGGGGGGGCAGGCTGCGCGACCCGGCCTATTCCCCGCGCGGGAAACGTTTCTGTTCTTCCAGCACGTTCAGGTCCATGTGGTTGCGCATGTAGCGTTCGGAGGCGGCGCGAAGGGGCTGATAATCCCAAGGGAAATAGGCGCCGTTGCGGAGCGCCTCGTAGACGACCCAGCGCCGCGCCTGGCTTTCGCGGACCTGGGCGTCGAAGGCAGGAAGGTCCCAGCGGGCATCGGCAAGCTTTCGGAAATGCGCGAGGATTTCGGTGGCGCGGGGGTCGGTGGCTAGGTTCACGCTCTCGCCCGGGTCGTTCGCCACGTCGAACAGCTGTTCGGGGTCGGCCGCGCAGCGGATGTATTTCCAGGCGCCCTCGCGCAGGGCGACGAGCGGCGTGATCGAGCCTTCGGCGGCATATTCCATCGCCACCGGGCCGCGGTCCGCGCCCTTTGCCACGGGGATCAGGTTCTCCCCTTCGGTCCAGGGGGCGACCTCCTCCATCGAGATGCCGGCCAGCGCCGCCAGCGTGGGCGCAAGGTCGATGGTCGAGACCGGCGTCTCAACCCGGCCCGCGGGTAGGTCCGGCGCGGCGATCATCAGCGGCACGCGGGCCGAGCCCTCGAAGAAGTTCATCTTGAACCAGAGGCCCCTTTCGCCAAGCATCTCGCCGTGGTCTGACAGGAAGACGACATGGGCCTCCTGCCGGGTGGCCGAGAGCACATCAAGGATCTCGCCGATCTTGTCGTCGATGTAGCTGATGTTGGCGAAATAGCCCCGGCGCGCGCGGCGGATGTGGTCGGGCGTGATGTCGAAGCTGCGCCAGTCGCAGGAGTCCAGCAGGCGGCGGGAGTGGGGGTCCTGCGCCTCGTAGGGGATGGCGGCGGGCGGTTCCAGTTCCGGAGCGCCTTCGTAGAGATCCCAGTATTTCCGCCGCGCGACGAAGGGGTCGTGCGGGTGGGTGAAGCTGACGGTCAGGCACCAGGGACGGGGGTCGGCCCCGCGCGACAGGTCGTAAAGCTTCTGCACCGCCTGGAAGGCCACGTCGTCGTCGTATTCAAGCTGGTTGGTGATCTCGGCCACCCCCGCGCCGGTGACCGAGCCGAGGTTGTGATACCACCAGTCGATCCTCTCTCCCGGCTTGCGGTAGTCGGGGGTCCAGCCGAAATCGGCGGGGTAGATGTCGGTGGTCAGGCGCTGCTCGAACCCGTGCAACTGGTCGGGGCCGACGAAATGCATCTTGCCGCTGAGGGCGGTCTGGTAGCCGGCGCGGCGCAGGTGGTGGGCGTAGGTCGGGATGTCCGAGGCGAATTCGGCGGCGTTGTCATAGACGCGGGTGCGGCTGGGCAGCTGGCCCGACATGAAGCTGGCCCGCGCCGGGGCGCAGAGCGGCGAGGCGGTATAGCAGTTGGCGAAGCGGGTGGACCGCGCGGCAAGGCGTTTCAGGTTCGGGGCGTGCAGGAAATCGGCCGGGCCGTCGGGAAACAGCGTCCCGTTCAGCTGATCGACCATGAAGATCAGAAGGTTGGGCTTGGTCATCGGGCGGTCCTTTCCGGCAGCTGACCGCCTGTCTAGACCCTTGGGCCGGCCGGTCTGGTCCCCGACCGACCGCCCCATGTCGAAAGCGTCACTCGGGCCGGGTGCCGCCCGTGGCCTCGGTCACCTGATCCGCCGCAGCCCTGACCAGGGCGCCGATCCGGGTCGCGTCCGACAGGCCCATGCGGAAGGCGGGGCCCGAGACGGAGATGCCCGCCACGGGTTCGCCATGGGCGTTGAAGATGGGTGCTGCGACGCAGCGCATCCCCTCGGCGCGTTCCTGGTCGTCGATGGAAAAGCCGCGCTCCCGCGTGCGGTTCAGGTCGCGGAGGAGGGCCGATTCGCTGGTGAGCGTCAGCGAGGTGAACTTCTCCAGCCCCTTGCGGGCGAGGATGCCGCGCGTCTTTTCCTCGGGATACCAGGCGAGAAGCGCCTTGCCGATCCCGCTGGAATGCATCGGCGCGCGGGTGCCGGGCGGGAAGAAGGCGCGGATCGCCTCCCAGGTTTCGACCTGGGCCACGAAGAACACCTCGTCCTTGACCTCGGTCCCGAGGTTCGCGGTTTCCCCGGTCTCGCGCATGAGCGCGTCCATCGGCTGCCGCGCGCGTTCTACGACCTTGGTCCGGCGCAGGAAGGCAGAGCCGACGCGGAAGGCGCCGGGGCCGATGTGCCAGAACTGGCCGGGTTCCTCGACCTCGACCATGCCATGCCCTTGCAGGGTCACCAGGGCGCGGAAGACGGTGGCGATGGCCTGGCCCGTGTCTTCGGCGATTTCCGAGAGCG
Source organism: Tabrizicola sp. (assembly GCA_046289805.1). Classification (GTDB taxonomy): domain Bacteria; phylum Pseudomonadota; class Alphaproteobacteria; order Rhodobacterales; family Rhodobacteraceae; genus Tabrizicola. The sequence goes on along the minus strand of JBKBVC010000036.1, from coordinate 4,363 downwards.
TCCGGCCCGGGTTCAGCGCGACGAAGGACAGGATGTCCAGGCCGCGGTCGAGCGCCTGCACGGTGTTCTGGTCGGTCTTGTCGTTGAACGCCTTCGGGCGGCCGCGGGGTTTCTGGGCCATCGGGGGCCTCCTTCGCATGAAAAAGCGCAAGTCGTTGACCGGATTAAGGATTAGCATGTGATTGTGACGCTGAAAAATCTTTTCGAAAAAATTGTGCGGATCGGTCGCGGGGCGTAGCCTTTCCGGGCGATCTTTCAGGGAGTTGCCCGATGTGCATGCAGAACCCGGTTTTCATCCCCGGCCCGACGAACATCCCCGATTCGGTGCGCAAGGCCTGCGACATGGGCACACTGGACCACCGCTCGCCCGCCTTCGCGCGCCTGTTCAAGCCGGCGGTCGAGGGAGTGCGGCGGGTTCTGCGGATGGATCAGGGTGAGGTCATCATTCTTCCGTCCACCGGAACGGGCGGCTGGGAAGCGGCAATCACCAACACGCTGTCGCCCGGAGATACGGTGCTGGCGGCACGGTTCGGCATGTTCAGCCACCGCTGGATCGACCTCTGCCAGCGCCACAAGCTGGACGTCGAGATCATCGAGACCCCCTGGGGGCAGGGCGCGCCGCTGGCGGCCATCGAAAAGGCGCTGCGGGCCGACAAGGGGCATAACATCAAGGCGGTGCTGGCCACGCATAACGAGACGGCCACCGGGGTGAAGTCCGACATCGCGGGCATCCGGGCCGCGCTGGATGCGGCAGGGCACCCGGCACTGCTGTTCGTGGACGGGGTATCCTCGATCGCCTCGATGCCCTTCGACTTTGCCGGCTGGGGCGTCGATATCGCCGTGGCGGGAAGCCAGAAGGGCTTCATGCTGCCGGCGGGTCTCGCGATCCTTGGCATAAGCCCCAAGGCCATCGCGGCGATGGAGACGGCGCGGCTGCCGCGCACCTTCTTTGATTTCAAGGACATGCTGGCCGCCTATGCCCGCGGCGGCTATCCCTATACCCCCGCCGTCGGGCTGATTGCCGGCCTCGCCCATGCCATCGAGCTGCTCGAGGAAGAGGGGCTCGACAACGTCTATGCCCGCCACCACCGGCTTGCCGAAGGTGTGCGCCGCGCGGTCTTTGCCTGGGGGATGTCGCCCTTCGCGGCCTCGGCCGACCTTTACTCCGATACCGTCACCGCCGTGAAGGTGCCCGAAGGCTGCAACGGCACAGACCTCGTGCAACTTGCCGCCTCCAAATACGGCATGGCCTTCGGCGTGGGGCTGGGCGAGGTCGCGGGCAAGGTGTTCCGCATCGGCCATCTGGGCATGCTGACCGAAGCCATGGTCCTGTCCGGCCTCGCCGTGGCCGAGATGTGCATGGCAGACCTCGGCTGGCCTGTGACGCTCGGCTCGGGCGTGGCGGTGGCGCAGGAGTATTATCGCGGGACGGTTCCCGCGCTGGCGATGGCGGCGGAGTAAGGCGCAAATCCTTTCGAAAAGATTTGCAAAATCCTTTGAAGGATTTTGGCCCCCAGCGGAAAGGGCAGGAAAATGAAGGACATGAACGAATTGATAATCCCCACCTACGACGACATGCTGGCCGCGCATGACCGCATCCGCCCGCATATTCGTGTCACGCCCGTGCGGACCTCGGACTATCTGAGCGAGCTTGCCGGCTGCCAGCTGTTCTTCAAATGCGAGAACTTCCAGGAACCCGGCGCCTTCAAGGTGCGCGGGGCGACCAACGCGGTCTTCGGCCTTTCGGACGAGCAGGCGAGGAAGGGCGTGGCGACCCATTCCTCGGGCAATCACGCCTCGTGCCTGTCCTATGCGGCCATGCTGCGGGGCATCCCCTGCAACGTGGTCATGCCCCGCACCGCTCCGCAGGCCAAGAAGGACACCGTGCGCCGCTATGGCGGGATCATCACCGAATGCGAACCCTCGACCTCCTCGCGCGAGGCGACCTTCGCCGAGGTGCAGGCCCGCACCGGCGGCGATTTCGTCCACCCCTACAACGACCCCCGCGTGATCGCCGGCCAGGGCACCTGCTCGCGCGAGTTCATGGAGCAGACCGGCGGGCTCGACATGGTGGTCGCGCCGATCGGCGGGGGCGGAATGATTTCCGGCACCTGCCTGACGCTGGCGACGCTGGCACCGGAGACAAAGGTCATCGCGGCCGAGCCGGAACAGGCCGACGACGCTTATCGCAGTTTCAAGGCCGGGCATATCATCGCCGACGATGCTCCGAAAACCATCGCCGACGGGCTTCTGGTGCCGTTGAAGGACCTGACCTGGCATTTCGTGTCGAACCACGTCAGCGAGATCTACACGGCCTCGGAACAGGAAATCATTGACGCGATGAAGCTGACCTGGAAGCACTTGCGGGTCGTCATGGAGCCTTCCAGCGCGGTGCCGCTGGCCGTGGTTCTGAAGAACCGCGCGGCATTCCGGGGCAAGCGTGTCGGCATCATCATCACCGGCGGCAACGTCGATCTGGACAGACTTCCCTGGATGAAAGGCTGAGGACCATGAACAAGCACACGGATTTTCAAGGGCTTGAGGTGGGTTACGACATCCCGGCCCTGCCGGGCATGGACGAGAAGGACATCCAGACGCCCTGCCTGATCCTCGACCTCGACGCGCTGGAGCGGAACATCGTCAAGATGGGCGACTATGCCAAGGCCCACGGGATGCGGCATCGGGTGCATGGCAAGATGCACAAGTCGGTCGATGTGGCCAAGCTCCAGGAACGGCTGGGCGGTGCAGTGGGTGTCTGCTGCCAGAAGGTCAGCGAGGCCGAGGTCTTCGCGCGCGGCGGGAGCAGGGACATCCTGGTGTCGAACCAGGTGCGCGATCCGGCCAAGATCGACCGCCTCGCTCGCCTGCCGAAGATTGGCGCGCGGACCATTGTCTGCGTGGACGACGTGGCGAACGTGGCGGATCTGTCGGCGGCGGCGGTGAAGCATGGCACCGAGATCGAGGTCTTCGTCGAGATCGACTGCGGCGCGGGCCGCTGCGGGGTGAAGACGCCCGAGGAGGTGGTGGCGATCGCAAAGGCCGTCGCGGCGGCGCCGGGGCTGAAGTTCACCGGAATCCAGGCCTATCAGGGCGCGATGCAGCACCTGGACAAGTACGAGGACCGCAAGGCCAAGCTTGATGCCGCAATTGCCCAGGTGAAATCCTGCGTCGAGGCGTTGGAGGCCGTGGGCCTGAAACCAGAGCTCGTCTCGGGCGGTGGCACGGGGTCCTATTATTTCGAAAGCAATTCGGGTGTTTACAATGAGCTTCAGTGTGGGAGCTACGCCTTCATGGATGCCGACTATGGCCGGATCCTCGACAAGGACGGCAACCGCATCGACCGCGGCGAGTGGGAGAACGCGCTGTTCATCCTGACCTCGGTGATGAGCCATGTGAAGGCCGACAAGGCGATCTGCGACGCGGGATTGAAGGCGCAGTCGGTGGACAGCGGTCTGCCGGTGATCTTCGGGCGCGATGACGTGAAATACGTCAAGTGCAGCGACGAGCATGGGGTGATCGAGGATCCGCAGGGTGTTCTGAAGGTGGGCGACAAGCTGAAGCTGATCCCCGGTCATTGCGACCCGACCTGCAACGTGCACGACTGGTATGTCGGCGTGCGGAACGGCAAGGTCGAATGCGTCTGGCCGGTCTCGGCGCGCGGCAAGGCCTATTGACCGACGGATTCGCCAGGTCCCGCCGCTCGGATGCCTCCGGCGGGACTATTTCGGAAAAGGGCAAGTCAGGGTCCGGAGCCCTGGAAAGGCTGGCATGCTGATCGTTCCCGAGGCGCTGATCGCCTCTCTCGTCACCCCCGAGGACGCCTTCCGCGCGGTCGAGGCCTGTTTTGCGGCCATGGCGCGGGGCGAGGCCTACAACTTCCCCGTCGTGCGCGAGGCGCTGGGGGAAGGAAGACAGTACGGGTTCAAGTCCGGTCTGGACCGGGCAGCCGGGCAGCTGGGCGTCAAGGCGGGCGGCTATTTCCCCGGCAATGCCGACAAGGGACTGATAAACCACCAGTCCTCGGTCTTCCTGTTCGACCCTGATACAGGGCGGCCGGTCGCGATGGTGGGCGGGAACCTTCTGACGGCGCTGCGCACGGCGGCGGCTTCGGCGATTGCCATCGACTGGCTGGCGCGGCCCGAGGCCGAGGTACTTGGCGTCGTCGGTGCGGGGCATCAGTCGGGGTTCCAGTTGCGTGCGGCGGCGCGCGTGCGCCGGTTCCGGCAGGTGATCGCCTGGAATCCGCATCCCGAGATGCTGCCTCGGCTGGGAGCGGTGGCGGCCGAACTCGGCTTGCCCTTCGAAGCGGTTCCGCTGGAGCGGATGCGTGAGGCGGATGTTGTGATCACCATCACCTCTTCGC
>JBKBVC010000443.1:0-1925 GCA_046289805.1 Tabrizicola sp. | reverse complement strand
GAGCCCTTTTCCAGAACGACGACCGACCGTTCCGGGTCCAGCTGCTTCAGCCGGATCGCGGCCGACAGGCCCGCAGGCCCCGCCCCCACGATCACCACGTCATAGTCCATCTTCTCGCGCTGGATCGAAGTCATCGCTTGTCCTTCCCCGGGCGGTCGGTCCCGGCCATTGAACGCTGGCTTGTTGCGGCACCCCTGTTGCCGCAGGTCGGACCCGAGGTCAACCGTGACGCAACATCACGCCAAGACCGACCCGGCCGCGCGAAACTTTCTGTCCCACCGGCGACCGACCGCCGACCGCAAGCGGCATGACCCCTTGCATTTCGGGGGCTCATCGGGTGAGGTGAGGCAGCATTGACCGAAGTCATGGATCGTGTCCCGATCCGTGGCTTCTTCTTTTACTGTGGAATACCGATGGAAAAGATCCCGATGACCCGGCGCGGCTTCGACGCGCTGGATGCGGAACTGAAACAGCTCAAGACAGTGGACCGTCCGGCGATCATCCGCGACATCGCCGAGGCGCGCGAACACGGCGACCTGTCCGAGAACGCCGAATACCACGCCGCGCGCGAGAAGCAGGGCTTCATCGAGGGCCGCATCAAGGAGCTGGAAGGGATCCTGTCGCTGGCCGAGGTCATCGACCCGTCGAAACTGTCCGGCCCGGTCAAGTTCGGCGCCACCGTGACCCTGGTGGACGAGGAGACGGACGAGGAAAAGACCTACCAGATCGTCGGCGAGGTCGAGGCCGACATCGAGAACGGGCTTCTGAACATGCGCTCTCCGCTGGCCCGTGCGCTGATCGGCAAGGAGGAAGGCGACAGCGTCGAGGTCAAGACCCCGGGCGGCACCCGGTCTTACGAAATCCTGTCGATCCGTTACCTCTGACCCGGGGGCGCCTTGGTGAAATTGCCGCACGATCCCATCAAGGTGGCCAGAGGGCTTGGATCCGGACCGCTGGCGCAGATGAACGATCCGCCAAGCCGCGGGCCGGAGATCGCGGGCGTCGGGCTGAGTCTGCTCTGGGTTGTGCTGATCCTGGTCTATGTGCTGGTCACGCCGCCGGGCAGCGAGACGCGCACGCTGAGCCTGATCATGACAGTGCTCATGGTTCTCGTGCCCATCGCGCTGATCTGGGCCGTCGTCATCACCCTGCGGTCGATCCGCGACCTCCGGGCCGAGGCAAAGCGGTTGCAGGCCACGGTCGATGCCATGCGGTCCAGCCCTGTTCAGGCGCGGGGCCAGCCCTCGGGGCTGACCCCGGCGGCCGAAAGGAGGATCGACGAGATCCCCGCCTCGACCAGGCAGGCGGAAACGGTGCTGGCCACCTTCACCTCGCGCCGGGACGCGAGTCTTTCGGTGCCCTCGACCGACCGCAAGGCTGCGCTGGCCCCGCCGCGTCCGGAACCTGCCGCCGAAGAGCCGACCCTGGCGCTGGGCACCCCGCCCGAAGAGTTGCGCCCGCCCCTGTCGGTCGCAAGCTTCATCCGCGCGCTGCAATTCCCCGAGACGCCCGAGGACAAGGAAGGCTTCCGCGCCCTGCGACAGGCGCTTGAGGACCGGACCTCGGCCAAGCTGATCCGCGCGGCGCAGGACGTGCTGACGCTGCTCAGCCAGGACGGCATCTACATGGACGACCTGCAACCCGACATGTGCCACCCTGATCTGTGGCGTCGCTTTGCCGCCGGCGAGCGCGGGCGATCCATCGCGGCGCTGGGCGGGATCCGGGACCGCGACGCGCTGGCGCTGACCGCGGCGCGGATGAAGTCGGACCCGGTGTTCCGTGATGCCGCGCACCATTTCCTGCGCGCCTTCGACAAGACCGTCTCGGCCTTCGAGCCGAACGCCACGGATGCCGAACTCGCCGAGCTGGCCGACACGCGCACCGCGCGGGCCTTCATGCTGTTCGGGCGGGTGACAGGCACCTTC
>JBKBVC010000442.1:0-1926 GCA_046289805.1 Tabrizicola sp. | reverse complement strand
ACCTGAAGTTCGAGGTCGAGCTGATCGCCCCGATCGCGATGGAAGAGAAACTGCGCTTCGCCATCCGCGAAGGCGGCCGCACCGTCGGCGCAGGCGTCGTCTCGAAAATCATCGCCTGAGGCGTCTCGGGTCTGAAACCTGTTTCCCTGAATCCGGACGGGGCCGCCTCTCCAGGCGGCCCCTCTGCTTTCGGCGACACGACTGCCCTGCGCGTTTCGGCGCGAGAGCGCCTCCTGTGCAACACAGGTATTGCATCGGCCGCCATCCGTTCGACAGTGCGCTGTCCCGGGCCTGTCGCATGGGGTTGGCGCCCGATTTCGATCCCCGCCTAGACAGCATGTGCGACCCGGACTTGCAGCTCCGCCGCTCCAGCGCTTTGCGCCGATATCGCCGATGTGCAACGTCACAGGTTCCTCCCAGGGGGCGAGCTGGCTCCGGACCACGGGCAGGGGGTCGGAGTCGTCGGCCCCGGGAAGGGGTTCGTCGGGCATGAACCTTGCCCAGAAGGTGCGGGAGGACCGGCAAGGATCGTAGCTGTGGACGTGGAATCTCCGGCCCGACAGCGCCAGGCCGGACAGCAGGCGCGCGGCAGAGCCCCGGCATGGGCGCCAGGATCCACCGTCGCGTCCTCTCCCTGCAACCGTCGCCCCAGCCAGTGGTAGAGCTGCCGCTCTTCGGGGGGCAGCAGGCTGTGCACCTCTGCCGCCGGGCCAAGATCGGCCGGAGACAGGGCCCGCCAGGGCCGCGCCGCGAACTCTGCCTCGATGTCGGCCACGGACGGCATGTGGTCCTCCCGGCTGCAGGTTATGCAAGCCGGGGTCCATGTTCCAGACGACTCCGCGCACGACTTCGCCGCCGCGTCGCAGGATCTGCCTTCGCAATCGGGCGGGGCCGTGCTATGCTGAAGCGGTGCAACAGGAGGCTGCGATGGATCTGACAGGCTGAACCGTTCCCCGAACCGTTCCCGAAAGGTCCTGACATGCCTCTTGATCCGACACTTCGGCACCCTGTGGTGCTGCCTGACGGCGCAACGCCGCCGAACATGGTCCATTTGAACCAGGTTATCGACCATCCGAACATCCGCATCGGCGATTTCACCTACGCCAATGATTTCGATCCGCCCGCCGACTGGGCGGCCCGGCTTGCGCCCTATCTCTATCCCGGCGCACCGGAACGGCTGGAGATCGGCCGGTTCTGCCAGATCGCACATGGTGCGCGCTTCATCACCGCTTCGGCGAACCATGCGATGGACGGGCTGACCACCTTCCCCTTCCCGGTCTTCGATCCCGCCGACATCGCTGACTACCGTGACAGCTTCACCGGCCTGCCCGATACGGTCATCGGACACGATGTCTGGATCGGGCACGGCGTGCTGGTGCTGCCGGGCGTCCGGGTGGGCAGCGGCGCGATACTGGGCGCCGGTGCGGTCGTCGCCCGCGACGTGGATCCCTACACGATCGTCGCCGGAAACCCCGCGCGACCGGTCCGCCCGCGCTTTGCACCCGCGACGGTGGCGCTGCTGCTCGACGTTGCCTGGTGGGACTGGCCGCTCGACCGGATCCGGGCGGCCGTGCCCGCGCTTCTGGCCGGCGACCTGGAGGCCCTGCGTGCGTTGGGGCCGTCCGGGTGAGGCGGCGGGGAAACGGCCGGAGCGCGGCGAGAGAATCCCTTGACCTCCCGCGCCGCCTGCCGTAACCCACCCTCCGCGTAGGGGTATAGCTCAGCTGGTAGAGCGACGGTCTCCAAAACCGTAGGTCGCGGGTTCGAGCCCTGCTGCCCCTGCCATCCCTACAGGGACATGACGTGGTCCACATGATCGGGGAGAGCCCTCGGTGGAGTCCGCCGGGGCCAGGTCCAAGAGCCTTGCCGTGCGCGCTTGAAATCCGGCGCCATAGGTCGTATCTGCCCTTCGACCCAACCTTGGAA
>JBKBVC010000035.1:0-9073 GCA_046289805.1 Tabrizicola sp. | reverse complement strand
CATAGCGGAAGTTGCGCGATTGCGTCGAGGTGCAGGTCAGGACCAGATCACCCAGGCCCGACAGGCCGGCCAGCGTCTCGGGCCGCGCCCCGAGCGCCGTTGCCAGCCGCAGCATCTCGGCATAGCCGCGCGTCATCAGCGCGGCCCGGGCGCTGTCGCCCAGTCCCGCGCCGATCACCACCCCGGCGGCGATGGCAATCACGTTCTTCAACGCCCCGCCCAGCTCGGCCCCGACGATGTCGTCCGTGCGGTAGAGCCGCAGCGTCGGGGTGGACAGCAGATCCTGCAACGCCGCGCCCCGGTCGGTCGCGGCCAGCGTTAGGGCGGTCGGCAGGCCCCGGGCGATGTCGGCGGCAAAGCTCGGCCCGGTCAGGATCGCCGCAACGGCCCCCGGCCGCCGGTCGCGGATCAGCGCCACCGGGCCGCGCAGGCTGGTCAGATCCACGCCCTTGCAGCAGGCGACCAGGGGTGGCGCCTCGCCGATCTCAGGATGGCCGGACAAGAGCGATCCCAGAGCCTGCATCGGCACGGCCAGAAGCAGCGCCTCGCCGCCTGTCGTCTCGCCGATCTCCGCATGAACCGAGACGGCGTCCGGCAGATCGACACCCGGCAGCGCCCGGTCGTTGCGCCGTGTCCGGCGCATGTCGTCCACTTGCGCAGGATCCCGCGCCCAGAGCCGCACCTCCCGACCGGCCCGGCCCAGCGCCACCGCCAGCGCCGTCCCGAAGGCCCCCGCGCCAAGCACGCCGATCATGCCTTGGCCCCCTTCTTGCCAGAGCCGAGCAAGGCCGGCGCCGTCTGGTCCAGCGGCCAGCGCGGCCGCGCGACGAAATCGGGCGGGTTCTCCAGACCGGCGCGCATCCGTTCGATCCCCGCCCAGGCGATCATCGCCGCGTTGTCCGTGCACAGCCGCAGGGGCGGCGCGAGGAAGGGCAGCCCGGCCTGCTCCGACACGGTCTCTAGCATGGCCCGAATCGTCTTGTTTGCGGCCACCCCCCCGGCAACGGCAAGCGTGGTCGGATGCTCCCCCGCCACCATGGCCAGCGCGCGCGCAGTTTTCTCGGCCAGAACCTCGGCCACCGCCAGCTGGAACCCGGCGCAAAAGTCGCGGCGGTCCTGCACCGTGATGCCGCCCTTCTCGGCCACCAGCGCGTCACGCGCCCTGAGCAGCGCCGTCTTCAGGCCCGAGAAGGACATGTCGCAGCCCTCGCGGTCCAGAAGCGGCCTCGGGAAGCGGAACCGCGCGGGGTCGCCCAGCGCCGCTTCGGCCTCGACCGAGGGTCCGCCCGGCTGCGGCAGGCCCAGCAGCTTGGCCGTCTTGTCGAAGGCCTCGCCCGGGGCGTCGTCTATCGTGCCGCCAAGGCGCCGGAAGCTATCGGCACCCTTGACCAGCAGGAACTGGCAATGCCCGCCAGACACCAGCAGCATCAGATAGGGAAAGCCGATCCCGTCGGTCAGCCGCGGCGTAAGGGCGTGTCCGGCCAGATGGTTCACCGCCAACAGCGGCAGCCCCCGCGCCGCCGCAAGGCCGCGGGCCAGCATCACCCCCGACAGAACCCCGCCGATCAGCCCCGGCCCGGCGGTGACCGCGATCGCGTCGATGCCGTCCAGCCCGACCCCTGCGCCGGCCAGCGCCGCCTCGACCACCCCGTCCAGCCGCTCGGCATGCGCGCGCGCGGCAATTTCCGGCACCACGCCGCCATAGGCCTCGTGCAGTGCCGTCTGACCCAGGACTTCGCTCGCCAGGATCTCGGGCCGACCCTGGCCAGGCGCGCGCACGACCGCGGCTGCGGTGTCGTCGCAGCTGGTCTCGATCCCAAGGAGGGTCAGCGTCCGGTCCATGGCCTGCCGTTGCACGAAAGGTCATCGGCAGGTAACACCATGGACATGGCGAGACAATCCGATGCGTCCCCCGATCCTGCCGGCGATCCGGTCTCGGCCATCCCGGTGCTGATCACCCGGCCCCGGACCCGGGCCGAGGCCCTTGCGTCCCAACTGCTGGCCCGGTTCGGCACCCGGGTGCATCCGGTCATCGCTCCGCTCATGGCGCCGGAATACCTTTCGCCCCCGGTGCCCGAGGGCCGCTTTGCCGCCGTGGTCTTCACCTCGGCCGAAGGTGTGGCTGGCGCGGTCAGGTTGAACGCAAACCTTCCCCGGCTGGCCTGGTGCGTCGGCCGGTCCACCGCCGCCGCGGCGGCCGCGGCCGGGTTCGAGACCCGATCGGCCGATGGCAATGCAAAGGCGCTGATCGCAGCGATACTGAAAGATCCTCCGGATGGCAGAATTCTATATCTACATGGCGTAGATACATCAGGAGACCTTGACAAGGCATTGCAAAACAATGGGATTTCGACAGTATCTTTACAGGTGTATTTACAGAAGGCCATTCCCCTTGGGGGCGAGGCGACCCAGCTTCTGCGGCGACAGGGACCGGTAATCCTGCCTGCATTCTCGCCCCGCAGCGCCGGGTTGTTCCGGGCAGCAATGCCCGCCGATGCCCGCGCCGACCTGCGGATCGCCGCGATGAGCGCCGCCGTCGCCCAGGCCTGCCACGATATCCCCCATTCCGCTCTGGTCACCGCCGCAAGGCCCGATGCGGGGGCGATGCTGGACGCGGTCGAAAGCCTGCTTGCCGCACCCCCTCTGCCTTGAACCGACGGCCCGCCAGTGCTTAGGTTGGAACCAGCGAGGATGAAGGGGTGCAAGGGGCTGACGCATGACCAGACGCAAGGATCCCCCGCCCGAGGCAACCGTCCAGCCGGCCACGACCGAGACCGTCGAACCCGCAGCAGCGACGCTCGGGGCTGTCGAGTCCGCCCTGGCCGAGCCGACCCCCGCAGCGGTGGCGGACCCTCTTCCGCCCCCGACGCAGCCGGCGCAGGCGCCGCGCAGTCCGGGCATCCTCGGCCCGATTCTCGGCGGGGCACTGGCGGCCGTCGGGGGCTTCGCGCTGTCGCATTTCAACCTGCTTGGCCTGACTGCGCCCGATGTCTCGCAGGAGCTGTCCGCAATCGAGAGCAAGGTCGATGCGCTCGCCGCCGGACAGGCCCGCTCGGCCGATGCCTTGACCGCTGAGGTCGCCGCCCTCGCCACGCGGATCTCGGCCCTGGAGTCCGCGCCCGGCCCCGCCGCTCCCGACCTCTCCCGGCTCGACGGGCTCGAACAGAGACTGGCCGCGATCGAGGCCCTGCCGGCTGATGGCGCCGGCAGCACTGCCGCCTTGACCGCAAAGCTTGCCGAGATCGAACGCAAGCTTGCCGCGCTCCCCGCAGGCGGCGCCTCAGCGGAGGTGCAGCAGCAACTGGACGCGGCTCTGGCCCGGCTGGACGCGGCCGAAGCCGAGGCCAAGGCGCGCGCTGCCGAGGCAGAGACCGCTGCGGCAACCGCCCGCCGGGCGGCGGCGCTGGATGCCCTCGCTGCCGCTGTCGGCGAGGGGCGCCCCTTCGCCGCCGAACTTCAGGCCCTGGCCGACCCCGACCTGTCGGCCGCGCTTGGCACCGTCGCGGAAACCGGAGTTCCCACGCTGGCCGCGCTACAGGAAGGCTTCCCCGACCCCGCGCGCGAAGCCCTGCGGATCGCCCGCGCCACCAGTGCCGAGGATGGCTGGACCGACCGGATCCTCGACTTCCTCGCCGCACAGACCGAGGCTCGCCCCCTGACACCGCAGCCCGGCACCACGCCGGATGCGATCCTGTCGCGGGCCGGGTTCGCCTTGTCCGAGGGCCGCGTCGCGGACGCCCTGACCGAGCTTGCCGCGCTTGACCCCGCCGTGAAGGCACCCCTTGAGGCCTGGATCGGCGCGGCCACCGCACATGTCGATGCCGCCGCCGCCCTGCGCTCGGCACGGGGGGAATGATGCTCTGGTCGCTGACAAAGGTCGTCCTCTTCGTGCTGTTCGTCGCCGGACTTGCCACGGCGACGGGGTTTCTGGCGGAAAGCGGCGAATCGCTCCGCGTCATCGTGGCCGGCTGGGAGTTCACAATCGGCCCGGTGCAGGCGGTGGTTCTGGGCCTCCTGCTCATCCTCGCGGTCTGGCTGCTGCTGAAGGCCCTCGGACTCCTCGGCGCCACTTTCCGCTTCCTGAACGGCGACGAAACGGCCCTGTCGCGCTATTTCGACCGCAATCGCGAACGCAAGGGCTATCGCGCCCTGTCCGAGGCGATGATGGCGCTGGCCTCGGGAGAGCCGCGCCTTGCGCTCAGCCGGGCGCAGAACGCCGAGCGCCTGCTGGGCAAGCCCGAGCTGACCACGCTTCTCGTGGCCCAGGCGGCCGAGGCCGCCGGCGACCGCAAACGCGCGACCGAGGCCTACAAGAACCTGCTGGCCGACGATGCCACGCGCTTTGTCGGCGTCCGCGGCCTCTTGCAGCAGAAACTGGCCGAGGGCGACCGCGAAGTGGCGCTGAAGCTGGCCGAGAAGGCATTCCAGCTGCGGCCCAGGCACGCCGAGACACAGGATATCCTCCTGAAGCTGCAATCGGATGCTGGCGACTGGTCCGGCGCGCGCGTGACGCTGGGGGCCAAGCTCAAGTCCGGCGGTCTGCCGAAGGATGTCTATCGCCGCCGCGATGCCGTGCTGGCGCTGCAACAGGCCCGGGCGGTGCTTGACGATACCGCCAGCATCGAGGCCCGTGAGGCCGCCATCGAGGCCAACAGGCTATCGCCCGACCTGATTCCCGCCGCCGCGATGGCCGCGCGCGGCTATATCGCCAAGGGCGATCGCAAGAACGCGACGCGGGTTCTCAGAAAGGCATGGGAGGCCATGCCGCACCCCGACCTCGCCGCCGCCTTCGCCGAAATCGAACCGGAGGAAAGCCCGCAGGAGCGTCTGAAGCGGTTCCGCACCCTGACGAACCTGCGTCCCGACAACGACGAGACCCGGATGCTTCTGGCCGAGCTTCTGATTGCCGCCGAGGACTTTCCGGCTGCCCGCCGTGCGCTGGGCGACGTCGCAACCCGGGCGCCGACCCAGCGGTCGCTGGCCATCCTGGCCGCCATCGCGCGCGGTGAAGGCGCGGACGATCAGGTCGTGCGCGATCTTGTGGCAAGGGCGATTTCCGCCCCGCGCGGCCCGCAATGGGTTTGCGACAAGTGCCATGCAATCCACGACGGCTGGCAACCGGTCTGCGACAACTGCGGCAGCTTCGACACGTTGTCCTGGAAGACCCCGCCGGCGAATGCCACCACCTCGCCGGCTCTGGCCGAGCTCTTGCCCCTGATGGACGCCCGCCCCGCACCCGAGCCGGCGCTGCCCGACCCCGAGCCAGAGCCCCTCTCGCCGGACGAGATCGCACGCCGCGCAAATTAGGGCTACACAGTGCCGGACGGCGGTGATAATAGCCGCGCGTCAGCGAAGGATGCCGGTGTAGCTCAGCTGGTAGAGCACGTCATTCGTAATGATGGGGTCGGGGGTTCGAGTCCCTTCACCGGCACCATTCTTCCCTGAAGGCAAAGGCCGCCGGTCCCTGTGGACACGGCGGCCTTGTTGCATGGATTGCCGATCAGCCTAGCGTTTCGGACCTTTCGGCGGCACGAACCGCTTCGAGGTGTCGCGCGCGTCGGGCTTGGGTCTGGCCGGACGCTCCGCGCGGTCAAAGGGCTTCTTGCCGCCCGCCGCGTGGCTCTTGAACCCGGCCGCCTTGCCGGGACCCTCACGCTTCACGAAGGGCCGCGACTGATCGCCCTTGGGCGCATAGGTCCGTTGCGGGCGATCGGTATCCGCGCGCGGCTTGGTGTCGCCCCTCGGTTTCCAGCCTTCGGCCTTGCCCGCATGGGGCTTCCGCGCCGGGCGCTGGCTGTCCTCGGTCCGCTCGCGGGGTTTCCAGCCCTCCGGCCCTGGGGCATGGGGCTTCTTCGGCCGGTCCCCATCCTCGCGCGGCTTGCCCTTGTAGCCGCCCTCGGCCGCATGGCTCTTGTAGCCGGCCGCGCGGCCCGGACGATCCGCCGATCCGCCGTGGCTCTTGTAACCCGCCGAGCGCGGCGCCGCCTTCTGGTCGGAAGACCAACGCGGCTTGCGCGGACGCTCCTCCTCGCTTTCTTGCCCAGGCGCCCGGTCCTCCTGCGCCCTGCGCACCGGACGCTCGCCCCGCTCCGGTCGCGCCTCGGACGGCGTCACCCTCGGGCGCGGCTCGTATTTCGGCTTCGGCCGGGCTTCTGCGTCGGCTTCGCCCTCCTCCTCCACCATCCGGGGCGGCTTCGGCGTGTAGGCCGGTTTCCCGGCCCGCGCCGGACGCTCGAACTTCGGCTTGTCCAGACGCGGGCGGTCCAGGTCCGGCTCGCCCTCAAGCCGTTCCATCAGCAGGCCCTTGTCCAGGTCGATCTGCCTGCGGAACCTGTCTGCCACGCCCTCGGCGATCTGGACGAAGGTTTCCTCCTCGCGCACCCGGATCGCGCCGATCGCATCCTTCCCGATCGACCCCGCATCGCAGATCTTCGGCAACAGCCACCGCGCCTCGGCCCGTCCGGCGCGGCCCACGTTGATGCGGAACCAGACCGAAGGCCCGAACTCCCCGCGTTCGCGCGGAGCCGCAGGCGCCGGCACCGGGTTGTCGGTGGACAGGACCTCGGGCGCCGACCGCCCCTCACGCCACAGCCGCACGAAGGCCGCCGCCAGCGCCTCGGGGCCGAACCGCTCCAGAAGCTGTCCGGCGATCCCGGCCTCTTCACCCAGGGGCGCCGTCAGCGCCGGATGTTCCAGGATCCGCTGGTCGTCCTTCGCCTGCACTTCATCCGCGCCCGGCGCGGCGCCCCATTCGGCCACGACCTTGGCCCCGGACAACAGGCGATGCGCCTTCTTGAACTCGGCCGGGGTCACGATCAGCGCCGAAACTCCCTTCTTCCCCGCCCGGCCCGTGCGCCCCGACCGGTGCAGCAGCGTTTCCGAGTTGGACGGCAGATCGGCATGGACCACCAGCTCCAGCCCCGGCAGGTCGATCCCCCGCGCCGCGACGTCCGTCGCGATGCAGACCCGCGCCCGCCCGTCCCGCAGCGCCTGCAGCGCATGGGTCCGCTCCTGCTGGCTCAACTCCCCGGACAGGGCGACGACCTGGAACCCACGGTTGCCCATCCGGGCGAGCAGGTGGTTGACGTTCACCCGCGTCTTGCAGAAGACGATGGCCGTCCGCGCCTCGTAGAAGCGCAGCACGTTGAAGATCGCGTGTTCCCGGTCCCGCGCCGCCACCGAGAAGGCCCTGTATTCGATGTCGACATGCTGCCTGGCCTCGCCCTGCGCGACGATGCGCAGCGCGTCCTTCTGGAACTCGCCGGCCAGCTTTTCGATCTCCTTCGGCACGGTGGCCGAGAACATCAGCGTCCGCCGCTCCTCGGGCGCGGCGGCCAGGATGAACTCCAGATCCTCGGCAAAGCCGAGGTCCAGCATCTCGTCCGCCTCGTCCAGCACCACGGCCCGCAGGCCCGACAGGTCCAGCGACCCCCGCTCGATATGATCGCGCAGCCGCCCCGGGGTGCCCACGACGATATGCGCGCCCCGTTCCAGCGCCCGCCGCTCCGTCCGGTAGTCCATCCCGCCGACGCAGGTCGCCAGCTTGGCCTGGGCGCCCGCATACAGCCATTCCAGCTCGCGCGCGACCTGCAAGGCCAGCTCCCGGGTCGGGGCGATCGCCAGGGCTATGGGCTTGTCGGCGAACAGAAGCACCTCCTGCCCGCCCAGAACTTCCGGAGCGATGGCAAGCCCGAAGGCCACCGTCTTGCCCGATCCCGTCTGCGCCGAAACCAGCAGGTCGCGCCCCGCAACGCCCTCCGCCAGCACCGCCTCCTGCACCGAGGTCAGCGTCTCATAGCCCTTCAGGGCCAAAGCCTGCGCCAGCGGCACGGCCACGTTTGCAATCGTCATTATGTCTTTCCAAAGGGGGGCGAAGCCATGCGCCCATCAAAGCCAAACGGCCCCTGTCCCTCTGTTGCGGACCACCTCGCCCGCAGTCGCAGGAATCTCGACCGTGGGTCGCACCTATCCCAGATCGGGCGGTCTGTATAGACCTAACCCCGCAGTCGCGCCAAAGCCTCGGCATGCAGGCCGGCGGGCAGCGCCAGCACGCCCTTGGCCTGCGCGCCCGGACTGTTGAACCGCAGCGCCGCGCCCGTCTGGTCCGTCACCACCGCCCCCGCCCGCTCGGCGATCAGCGCGCCCGCCGCGATGTCCCACTCCCAGGCGTCGCGCAGCGTCAGCATCCCGTCGAACTTGCCCTCTGCCGCCAGGCACATCCGGTAGGCCAGCGAGGCGCGGAAGCCACGCGTGATCTCCGGCACACCGCCCGGCCATTTCTCGGGTGCCATGTTTGCCTTTGTGGTCAGGATGTTGGCCCCGTCCAGCCGGTCCCGGCCGCTGCACCGGATCACCTGACCGTCCCGCATCGGCTCCGAGGTTTCGGAGGCCGTGTATATACGGTCCAGAGCGGGTAGATACACGACCCCCGCCGTCACCTTGCCCTTGTGCGCCACGGCCAGCGAATGGGCCCAGGTTTCCTCACCCGCAACAAAGGCGCGTGTGCCGTCAATGGGGTCAAGGATGAAGACCGTGTCGGCAACCAGCCGATCCGGGGAATCCGGCGTTTCCTCCGACAGCCAGCCGTAATCGGGCCGCGCGTTCAGCAGCCGCGCCTTGAGCATGTCGTTGACTGCCAGGTCCGCCTCGCTCACCGGCCCGTGCTCGCCGCCCTTGTCCCAGACCTTCGGATCCTTGCGCCAAAAGCGCAGCGCGATCCGCCCCGCCTCGCGCGCGGCCTCGGTCAGAAGGGCCAGGTCATGCGCCGGCAAGGGTCATCCCGTCCACAAGGATCGACGGCACCCGCGTCGAAAGATGCGGCCGCGCGTCGTTCGCGGGGATGATCCGCAAGAGCATGTCGCGCAGGTTCCCCGCGATGGTGCATTCATGCACCGGATAGGCCAGTTCGCCATTCTCCACCCAGAATCCCGACGCCCCGCGCGAATAGTCCCCCGTCGTCGGGTTGATGGTGGACCCGATCATCGAGGTCACCAGCAGCCCGGTCCCCATCTGCTTCAGCAGGTCCGCGCGGCTGACATCGCCTTGCGTCAGATCGATATTCGTCGTCGAAGGC
>JBKBVC010000034.1:7669-9101 GCA_046289805.1 Tabrizicola sp. | reverse complement strand
GGTGCCGGTGCCGTGGCATTCCACATAGTCCACCGTCTCGGCCGGGGTGCCGGCGACGGCAAGGGCGGTGGCGATGCAGTCGGCCTGGCCCTCGACCGAGGGCGCCAGATACCCCGCCTTCGCCGCCCCGTCATTGTTGACCGCCTAGCCCTTGATGACGGCCCAGACATGGTCTCCGTCGGCCAGCGCATCCTCGAGCCGGCGCAAGAGCACCGTGCCCGCGCCCGAGCCGAACACCGTGCCCTGCGCCCGGTGGTCGAAGGCATGGCAGACGCCATCGGGCGACAGGACCTCGCCCTCCTTGTAGATGTAGCCGCGACCCTGCGGCAGGTCGATGGTCACGCCGCCCGCCAGCGCCATGTCGCATTCGCCGTTCAAGAGCGCCTGGATGGCATAGTGAACCGCCACCAGCGAGGTGGAACAGGCGCTTTGCACCGCGATGCTCGGCCCCTTCAGGTCGAAGACATGGCTGACGCGGGTGGACAGGAAATCCTTGTCGTTCCCGGTATGGCGGAGAAGGAACATGCCGGTGCTTTCGACCAGCGCCGGGTTCGAGCACAGGTTGAAATAGAAATAGCTGCCCATGCCGCAGCCGGCGAAGACGCCGATACGGCCCTTGAAGCCCTCGGGCGTGTGGCCGGCATTCTCCAGCGCCTCCCAGGCGACCTCGAGGAACTGGCGGTGCTGCGGGTCGAGGATCGCGGCCTCTTTCGGCGAAAAGCCGAAGAATTCCGCGTCGAACCGGTCGAAGCCCTCCAGCAGGGCGGCCGCGGGGACGTAGTTCGGATTGCGCAGAACGGCCGGACTTTCGCCCGAGGCGAGGATCTCTTCCTCGGTCAGCCGGCGGACGGCGGACCGGCCCTCGCGCAGATTCTCCCAGTAGGCGGAGATATCCGCCGCCCCGGGCAGATGCGCGGCCATGCCGACGATGGCGATATCCGTCTCTGCCGGAAGGTCCTGCATCGCGTCCTTCATGCCATTACCCTCTCGACTTGCCTTCCGCGGCATGAGCCACCCGGCGCAAGGTCAGCCCCGGGGGCCGCTTGCGACCAGCCGCCCCGCGACCCGCCCCGGACCCGGGACAAATCTGCACGATCAAAACCACTTCACACCTTCCCGAAAACCGGGGACTGACCGGGACCATCAACGATTCGCGCGCTGTCAAAATTTCCTTGAGCTTTCCTACATGACTCCGGCTAGATACGCACGGACATTGGGAGAGAAAATGGCCATTTCAGGGGGAATCCGCACCCTACGGCGATGATTTCCCTACTTTGTTGCCATGGCAGCATCAGTAGAGTGGAAGCCGTCGCCATGCGGTTGAAGTATGATTAAGACAGCGGTGCAGGAGACCGGAGCCCCGGGAGATTGCTTAAGGGTGAGTGAATGACGCGCAGTAGGTCCCGGAAGTTGTTATCGCGCATCCTGTGGT
>JBKBVC010000034.1:0-7659 GCA_046289805.1 Tabrizicola sp. | reverse complement strand
GATGCCGGAAACGCGCCGGACGCGGTGCCGGAACCGGCCGAATCTGCTGCGGACACGGTGCCGGACATCCCGACTTACCAGGATCGCAGCCAGCAAACGATCACTCCGCCCGCCATTCGCGAATCAGGCCGTCCCGGTTCGACGCGGGTGCGCTCCCGGCTCTTGCCGAACGAACCGCCCGTCGTGTCCACGCCGGATCTCTACACCGAACATTTCGGCCTGAAGGTGCGGCCTTTCGCCCTCACGCCGGATCCGGATTTCCTGTTCTGGCCGCCCTCGCACCAGCGCGCCTACACGATGCTGGAATATGGCGTGCGCGCCCACGCCCCGATCACGCTGATCACCGGCGAGGTGGGCGCCGGCAAGACCACGCTTCTGCTGCACCTGGTGCGCTCGCTGGGATCCGAGCTTCGCGTCGGGCTGGTGTCGAACCCGCACGGCTCGCGCGCCGAGCTTCTGCGCTGGGTGCTGCACGCGCTGGAACAGCCGGCCGAGATCGAGGAAAGCTATGTCGATCTTTTCTCGCGGTTCCAGAACTTCCTTCTGGCGGAATATGCCGCCGGCCGCAGCGTGGTGCTGATCTTCGACGAGGCGCAGAACCTGTCGCCCGAGGCGCTGGAAGAACTGCGCATGTTCATCAACATCAACTCGGGCAAGGACGAGGTGCTGCAGCTGGTCCTGATCGGTCAGCCGGAGCTGCGCGACATGGTGTCCCGGCCCGAGATGCGCCAGTTCGCGCAGCGCGTGGCGGCCAGCTATCACCTCGGGGCGATGGACCTGAAGACGCTGCGGGGCTATATTCCCCACCGGCTGAGCGTGGCAGGATGCAGCCGGCGGATCTTTACCGGACCAGCCATCACCATGATCTACGAGCAGACCAAGGGCGTGCCGCGGCTGGTCAACCAGCTCTGCGATCTGGCGATGGTCTATGCCTTTACCAAGGGGCGGCAACTGGTCACGCCGGCCGTCCTGCAGCAGGTGCTGGACGATGGCGTTTTCTTTTCGGCATCTGCCCCACGCGAGACGAGTGAGAAGACCTGAATGACGCTTGATTTGCGTTTCTACCTTTCCCTGATCCTGCGTCGGCTGCCGATCCTCGCCGCGATCATCTTCACGGCGACCACGGCGGGGATTCTCTACGCGGTATCCCTGCCGCCGGTGTTCCGCGCCGAGGCGCGGCTGCTGATCGAGAATGCCCAGATCCCGGACGAGCTGGCCGCCTCGACCGTGCGCTCGACCGCGGACGAGATCCTGCTGGCGATCCGGCAGCGGATCATGACCCGTGACAACCTCATGGCGATCGCCGAACGGCACGACCTGTTCGCCGATGCCAAGAAGATGACGGCCGAGCAGAAGCTGGTCGACATGGCCAGTCGCGTGTCGATCTTCATGCCGAACACCCAGGGCAATACCGGGGTCGTGACCGTCTCTTTCGGCGCGTCGGAACCCGAGCTGTCCGCCAGCATCACCAACGAGATCGCCGAGCAGATCGTGCAGTGGAGCATCGAACTGCGCACCGGAGCCTCGGCCAGCACGCTGGACTTCTTCACGCAGGAAGTCGAACGGCTGACTGAGGAACTGAGCCAGCAGAACGCCAGGATCCTGGAATTCGAGCAGGCCAACCGCGATGCCCTGCCCGACAGTCTGGAGTTCCGTCGGACCCGGCAGGCGGCCCAGCAGGAGCGGCTGTTGCAACTGGACCGCGAACTTGCCGGTCTGCGCGACAGGCGCCAGCGACTGACCGAACTCTACGACCGGACGGGACGGGTGGTCGCCACCGGGGACGCACGCACGCCCGAGGAGGAACGCCTGGAACGTGCCCGGCAGGAACTGGCCTCGGCGCTGGTCGTCCTGTCGCCGACGAACCCGCGGGTCAAGGCCTTGCAGAACGAGGTCACCGCCCTGGAAGAAGCCGTCAAGGAACAGCGTGACGCCATTGGCGGCGGGCGGCTGACACCCTTCCAGGTGCAGATGCTGGACATCGACGGGCAGATCCAGTTCCTGGCCGAGCAGAAGGCCCAGATCGAGCAGGAGGTGAAGGATCTGGAACGCAGCATCCAGGCGACCCCCGGCAACTCGATCAAGCTGGCCGAACTGCGCAGCAACTACGAGACCCTGCGCGTCCAGTACGAACAGGCCGTCGCCAGCCTGTCCGAGGCCCGCATGGGCAACCGGATCGAGGCGACGGATCGCGGCCAGCGCATCACCATGATCGAGAGGGCGGTCCCCCCGGCCATCCGGGCCGAGCCGAATCGCAAGCGAATCGCGGTGGCGTCCTTTGGCGCCGGCGTGATCCTTGCGGGCGCCCTGCTCGTCCTTCTGGAGATGACGAACCAGACGATCCGCCGGCCTTCGGAACTGGCCAAGGTGATCGGTGCCCCGGCCTTCGGGACGGTCGGCGTGCTGGACGGCGCCCGCCCGCGTCGGCCGGCCTTCTCGGGCAACCTTGCGCTGCTGGCTGTCTTCCTGATCAACATCCCGATCCTGATGCTGGTCGTGCACATCTACATCAAGCCGATCAACACGCTCTTCGGGCAGGCGACCCAGGCCCCGGATCTCAGCGAGGTCGCCGCCCCGGCGACCTCTGGCACGACCGAGTAGGACGACATGGAACGGATACAATCGGCACTCGCCAAGGCTCGGGCCGCGCGCGACCGCAAGATGCAGGGGACCAAGCCCGGCGGGCTGGCGCAGATCGAAAGCGGCCCCTGGCACGATCTTGCGGAAGTGGTGCTTGATCCCAGGCGGCTGGAACGGAACCGCATCGTGGCGATGCAACCCGGCCAGAGCGCCGCGAGCTTCGACCTGATGCGGACGAACATGATCCGCACCCTGCGGGCAAACGGCTGGACCCGGGTTGCGATCACCTCGCCCACGCCGGGCTGCGGCAAGTCCACGATCGCGTTGAATCTGGCCTTCAGCCTGTCGCGCATGGCCGACACCCGGGTCCTGCTGATCGAGCTGGATCTGCGGCATCCCTCGCTGCTGTCGATCATGGGGCTTGAGCCGGGGCAGGATTTCGGCGGCATGCTGGCCTCGGGCGCGCTGGACTTGCGCCAGATCCGCCGCTGCGCGCCCAACCTGGCCTTCGCCCTCAGCAGCCATCCCATCGCCAGTCCGGCCGAGCTGTTGTCCGCGACGCGCACGGCCGACCTGATCGACGAGATCGAGACGCGGCTGCGGCCTGATGTCATCCTGTTCGACATGTCGCCGATGCTGGTGAACGACGACGCGATCTCGTTCCTCGACCAGGTGGACTGCGCACTGATGATCGCGGCGGCGGACGAGACGACGGTTGACGAAGTGGAACGCTGCGGCAAGGACCTGGCCAAGCGTACTCAGGTGCTGGGCGTGGTGCTGAACAAGTGCCGCTATCCCGAAAAGGAAGGAGCCGTGGCCTATCCCGAATAGGTTGGTCTCTGCCCCCACGGCCGGAAACGACAAAGGGCCCCGCGAGGGGCTCTTCTGGCTTGTCCTGATGGAGCGGGCGATGAGATTCGAACTCACGACCCTAACCTTGGCAAGGTTATGCTCTACCCCTGAGCTACGCCCGCGCCGTCTGGACGAGCGGGGATTTATAAAGACCTGCGGGCGGCTGCAAGGGGAAAGTGAAGCGTCGTGAAAAATTTGTGCGGATGGGCGCTTGCGTCCGGCGAATCCTGGCGAAAGACGGCGCGCTGCCGCAGATGCAGGTGCAGCGCAAGGGGCGTTGCAACGCTGTCAATTTCCCGTGATGGTTGCGCGAGCTGTGCAGAGTCCGTCTTGGAAAGCGCAATCATTTGAGTAAGTTGCGCGGCGAAGGCGGAGTCGCCTTCTTGCGCGGCCGCATATGCTGCGTTGCCGCAAACCGGAGAGTAAACATGAAGAAAATCGCACTCGTTCTCGCTGCCACCGCCCTGTCGGCCACGGCTGTTCTGGCCGAAGATGCCGCTGCCCCGGAAGTTGCCGATACCGATGCGAACGGCACCTTCTCGCTGGCCGAGGTGCAGGCCGTCTACAAGGCCGTGACCGAAGAAGCCTTCAAGGCCGCCGACACCGATGCCTCGGGCGAACTGTCGGCCGAAGAACTGAAGGCCGCGGTCGACTCGGGCGCCTTCAAGGTCGAGTGATCGACCGGCGCCAGCCAAGGTCGGGGGCCGTCCTTTGGGGCGGCCCTTTCCGTTTGCGGGTTTCCGCCGGTCCCGCACCGGGGGCGGAACCGGATCGCGACTTGCCCGTTCTCTCTCCGTGAAGGCTGCGCCGGATGCGCGGCCAGTCAAGAGGAGAAGACCGATGAACAACGATCAGATCGCCGGCAAGTGGAAGCAGCTGAAAGGCGAGGCCAAGATCATGTGGGGCAAGCTCACCTACGATGAACTGGCCATCGCCGAGGGCCACACGGACAAGCTGGCCGGCAAGATCCAGGAGCGTTACGGCAAGACCAAGGAAGAAGCCCGTCGCGAGGTTGACAACTTCTTCTCGCGCTACTGATCCGCAAGCATCGGGTGGGGGTCAGCGCCCACCCACCCCGCGCGGGTCCGTGGTTTCCAGACGGTTAAACTCCACGCGCAAGCCATTGATTCCGTTCGGGCGACAGGCCTGTCCACGGTGGACAGGCCGCACGACCGGCGCGCCTATTCCAGTTCGATCAGCAGGTCCTTGGCCTCGATCTGGCTGCCCGGATGGACATGGATCGCCTTCACCACCGCCTCGCGGTCGCAGTGCAGGCCCGTCTCCATCTTCATCGCCTCGATGTTCAGAAGGAGGTCGCCAGGGCGGACCTTCTGCCCGACCGTCACGGCGATCGAGGCCACCGCTCCCGGCATCGGTGCGCCGATATGGGCGGGGTTGCCGTCCTGCGCCTTGGGCTTGGCTGCCGTCCTCGCCTTCACCGCCCGGTTCGGCACCCGGATCACGCGCGGCTGGCCGTTCAGCTCGAAGAAAACCTTGACCTCGCCGTCCTCGGTCGTCTCGCCGACGGCCTGCAAGCGGATCTCCAGCGTCTTGCCCGGGTCGATCTCGACGCTGATCTCGTCGCCGGGCTGCATGCCATAGAAGAACACCGGCGTCGGCAGGGTGCGCACCGGGCCATACTGCCGGTGCCGGCCCATGTAGTCGAGGAAGACCTTGGGATACATCAGGTAGCCGTTCAGATCCTCGTCATCGACGGTGATCCCGTTCATTTCGGCCGAGAGCTTCCTGCGCGTGGCTTCCAGATCCACCGGAGGCAGCGTCTTGCCCGGCCGTTCGGTCAGCGGCTTCTCGCCCTTCAGGACCTTCTTCAGGATGCCCTCCGGCCAGCCGCCATGCGGTTGCCCGAGGTTGCCCTTCAGCATGTCCACCACGGAATCGGGGAAGGCCACATCGACGTTCGGATCCTCGACCTGTTCTCGCGTCAGCCCTTGCGCCACCATCATCAGCGCCATGTCGCCCACGACCTTCGACGAGGGCGTGACCTTCACGATGTCGCCGAACATCCGGTTGGCATCGGCATAGGCCTGGGCGACCTCGTGCCAGCGTTCCTCAAGTCCCAGCGCCCGCGCCTGCGCCTTCAGGTTGGTGAACTGCCCGCCCGGCATTTCGTGCAGATAGACCTCCGAGGCCGGGGCCTGGAGGCCGGACTCAAACGCCGCATACTGCTTGCGCACCGCTTCCCAGTAGTCGGAAATCTGCCGGATCGCAGCGATGTCGAGGCCGGTGTCGCGGTCGGTATGCCGCAGCGCCTCGACGATCGAGCCCAGACAGGGCTGCGAGGTGCCGCCCGAGAAGGCATCCATCGCCGCGTCCACGGCGTCCACGCCCGCGTCGCAGGCTGCAAGGATCGTCGCCGCCCCGGCGCCCGAAGTGTCATGAGTATGAAAATGGACCGGCAGCCCGATCTCCTGCTTCAAGGCCTTGATGAGCACCTTGGCCGAGGCGGGTTTCAGCAGGCCCGCCATGTCCTTCAGCCCCAGCACATGCGCGCCGGCCGCTTTCAGCTCCCTGGCGCGGTCGAGGTAGTATTTCAGGTCATACTTCGACCGGGCGGGGTCCAGGAGGTCGCCGGTGTAGCAGATCGTGCCTTCGCAGACCTTGTTCGCCTCAAGCACCGCGTCCATCGCGACGCGCATGTTCTCGACCCAGTTGAGGCTGTCGAAGACGCGGAACACGTCCACTCCGGTTTTCGCGGCCTGCAACACGAAGCTGCGCACCACGTTGTCGGGATAGTTCGTGTAGCCGACCCCGTTCGAGGCACGCAGCAGCATCTGCGTCATCAGGTTCGGCATCGCGGCGCGCAGATCGCGCAGGCGTTGCCACGGACATTCCTGAAGGAAACGGTAGGCCACGTCGAAAGTCGCGCCGCCCCAGCATTCCACCGAGAAAAGCTGCGGCAGGTTCGCGGCATAGGCGGGGGCGACCTTGATCATGTCGATCGACCGCATCCGGGTGGCCAGAAGCGACTGGTGCCCGTCCCGCATCGTCGTGTCGGTGATGAGGACCTTGGTCTGCGCCTTCATCCAGTCGGCAACGGCTTGCGGGCCCTTCTGTTCGAGAAGGTTCCGCGTCCCCATCGCCGGCTCGGCTTTCGGTGGCGGAGCCTTGGGCGGCCTGGCCATGGCCGGGGGCTTCGGACGGCCGGCCGTCTCGGGATGACCGTTCACGGTGATGTCGGCGATGTAGAGGAGGATCTTCGTCGCCCGGTCGCGCCGCTTCTTGAACTGGAAAAGCTCTGGCGTCGTGTCGATGAACTTGGTCGTGTAGGTGTCGTTCAGGAAGGTCGGGTGTTTCAGGAGGTTGATGACGAACTCGATGTTCGTCGCCACCCCCCGGATGCGGAATTCGCGCAGCGCGCGGTCCATCCGGGCAATGGCCTTTTCGGGTGTCTGGGCGTGGGCTGTGACCTTGACCAACAGCGAGTCGTAATAGCGGGTGATGACCGATCCCGCATAGGCCGTGCCGCCATCGAGGCGGATACCGTTGCCGGTGGCGCTCCGATAAGCGGTGAGCCGCCCGTAGTCCGGGATGAAGTTGTTCAGCGGGTCTTCCGTCGTCACCCGGCATTGCAGCGCGTGGCCGTTCAGTTTGACGTCGGCCTGGCTGGCCACCCCGGTCGCCTCGGGCAGCGACTTGCCTTCCTCGATCAGGATCTGGGCCTGGACGATGTCGATGCCGGTCACCTCCTCGGTGAC
Source organism: Tabrizicola sp. (assembly GCA_046289805.1). Taxonomy (GTDB): domain Bacteria; phylum Pseudomonadota; class Alphaproteobacteria; order Rhodobacterales; family Rhodobacteraceae; genus Tabrizicola. The sequence goes on along the minus strand of JBKBVC010000034.1, from coordinate 511 downwards.
GGTGTGTTCGACCTGGACGCGGGGGTTCACTTCGATGAAATAGAACTTGCCCGAGTCCATATCCATCAGGAACTCGACGGTGCCGGCGCATTCGTAGGCGACATGGCCGCAGATGCGCTTGGCCATCTCGCAGACTTCCTCGCGCTGGGCTTGCGTGAGGTAGGGGGCGGGGGCGCGTTCGACGACCTTCTGGTTCCGGCGCTGCACGGTGCAGTCGCGTTCCCACAGGTGCCAGACATTGCCCTGCTTGTCGCCGAGGATCTGCACCTCGACGTGGCGGGCGCGCTGGATCATCTTTTCCAGATACCCTTCGCCGTTGCCGAAGGCGGCCTCGGCCTCGCGCCGGCCCTCGCGGACCTTCGCCTCCAGTTCGTCCTCGGACAGGATCGGCCGCATCCCGCGCCCGCCGCCGCCCCAGGAAGCCTTCAGCATCAGGGGATAGCCGATCTCGGCGGCCTGCTTCTTGATTAGGGCGATGTCGTCGCCCAGAACCTCGGTTGCCGGGATGACC
>JBKBVC010000441.1:0-1941 GCA_046289805.1 Tabrizicola sp. | reverse complement strand
ATCGTGCTGTCGCCCATCCGCGCGGCGTAGAAATAGGTCGCTCCGCCGACCTGCACCACGCATTGCGCCGAGATCGCGCCCGAGAGGCTGCCCGGCAGCTGGATCGGGCTGTTCAGCGCGCCGGTCCCGGAGATGCCGAAGGCGTTGACCCCGGCCTGGTTCGCCCCGGTCACGATCAGATGGGGGGTACCGTTGATGACCACGGTCTCGATCGTGGCCGGGGCCGGAAGCGCCGTCCCGGGGGCGATGTTTTCCTGGTCGAGCAGCGTCAGCGACGCCCCGACTTCCAGCGCAAGGACGCCGCCACCAGCCCGGGTCGCGGTGTAAAGCAGCGTCTTGCCGCCCTGCACCACAAGCTCCAGATCGCAGATTCCGGAGATCACGTTCAGCGGCGCCGCCGTGAACGTCTCCACCACCAGAAAGTTGATCACTTCCGGCCCCGAACACACCCATGTACCCAAGGGTCAGGATGCCGGTCGAACTCCTAATGCCGGGTGATCCGATGAGGGCGGAAAAGCGGCGAGTTGACAGGATTTTCGGCAAAGCCGAGCGGTCCGGCCGGGCCACGACCCGAACCGGCACTCCGGGCCGGGGCGCCGCGGGCGATCAGACGAACTGTTCGCCGATCAGCCGTTCCTCCAGCCCGTGACCGGGGTCGAACAAGAGCCGATGGCGCACGCTGTCGTCCGAGCGCACCTCGACGCTGACGACATCTCGGACCGAGGAGCGGCTGTCGGCATCGGCCATCACCGGGCGCTTTTCCGCCTCGATCACGTCAAACCGCACGACAGCCGTCCGCGGCAGCAGCGCGCCCCGCCAGCGCCGTGGCCGGAAGGCCGACATCGCGGTCAGCGCCAGAACGTCCGACCCGATGGGCAGGATCGGGCCATGCGCCGAATAGTTGTAGGCGGTGGAGCCCGCCGGCGTCGCCACCAGCGCCCCGTCGCAGACGAGTTCCTCCATCCGCACCCGCCCGTCGATGCTGATCCGCAGCTTGGCCGCCTGCGGCCCCTGGCGCAGAAGCGAGACCTCGTTGATCGCCAGCGCCTCGGTCACACGGCCCCTGGCACTCTGCGCCCGCATCGCCAGAGGGTTGATCACCGTCTCCTCCGCCGCCCGCAACCGTTCGATCAGGCCATCCTCGGCATAGGCGTTCATCAGGAACCCGATCGTGCCGCAGTTCATGCCATAGACCGGCAGCCGCCGCCCATGCGCCGCGTGCAGGGTCTGCAACATGAACCCGTCGCCGCCCAGTGCCACGATCACCTCGGCCGACCGCACTTCGGCCTGCCCGTAGCGGGCCGTCAGCGTCGCCAGGGCCTTGACCGCAGCCTCGGCCCTACTGGCCGTGAACCTGATCCGCACGCCGGACCCTCCGCCTCTTCTGCCCCGGAAACCTTGACCGCGCCGGACGTGAAACTCAACCCCGTGCCTAGGGGCCCTCGGCCAGGCGCGCGCCCTCGGCAAGAATATTTCGCGCCCGTTGCCCGACCTGTCGCTTTCTTGCCTTTCCTGTCGCCGCAGCCTGATCTAAATAGCCCGGCACATTCCCGCCCGGAGAACCTGACGATGAACGCTTCTCACCGCGATACCGGCTTCTTCACCGAACCCCTGTCCTCCCGCGACCCGGAACTGTTCGGCGCGATCACCCGGGAACTTGGCCGTCAGCGGCACGAGATCGAGCTGATCGCCAGCGAGAACATCGTCTCGCGCGCCGTGATGGAGGCGCAGGGCTCGGTGATGACCAACAAGTATGCGGAAGGCTATCCGGGCAAGCGCTATTACGGCGGCTGCCAGTATGTGGACATCGCCGAGAACCTGGCAATCGAGCGGGCCTGCAAGCTCTTCGGCTGCTCCTTCGCCAATGTCCAGCCGAACTCCGGCTCCCAGGCGAACCAGGGCGTGTTCCAGGCGCTCTTGAAGCCCGGCGACACCATCCTC
>JBKBVC010000440.1:0-1966 GCA_046289805.1 Tabrizicola sp. | reverse complement strand
ATGCCAAGAACCACGATTACCACGTCCTGCCCCCGTCGATCTGGCCGCTGTTCGGCGCGGTCGCCGGGTTCGTGATGCTGTTCGGCGCGGTCCTCTGGATGCATGGTTCGGGCCCCTGGCTGGGGCTGATCGGACTCGTTGGCGTGCTTTATGTCATGTACGGCTGGTGGTCGGACGTGGTGCATGAAAGCCAGGCCGGCGATCACACCCCGGTCGTGCGCATCGGCCTGCGCTATGGCTTCATCCTGTTCATCATGTCGGAAGTGATGTTCTTCGCGGCATGGTTCTGGACCTTCTTCAAGCACCGCCTCTATCCGATGGGGCCGGACAGCCCGGCGGTGGATGGCGTCTGGCCGCCGGCGGGGATCGAGACCTTCGACCCCTGGCACCTGCCCTTCATCAACACGCTGATCCTGCTGCTTTCGGGGTGCGCCGCGACCTGGGCCCACCATGCCCTGGTGCACGAAAACAACCGCAAGGACCTGGTCAACGGCCTGATCATCGCCATCGCCCTGGGTGTGGTCTTCACCTTCATGCAGGCCTATGAATACAGCCACGCCGCCTTCGGCTTTGCTGGCAACATCTACGGGGCAAGCTTCTTCATGGCGACGGGCTTCCACGGCTTCCACGTCATCATCGGGACGATCTTCCTGACCGTCTGCCTGATCCGGGCGCTGAAGGGTCATTTCACCCCGGAAAAGCACGTCGGCTTCGAGGCTGCCGTCTGGTACTGGCACTTCGTGGACGTGGTCTGGCTGTTCCTGTTCGCCGCGGTCTACGTCTGGGGCCAGGGCTGATCCTGCCAACCTGACCGAACCTGAAGCGCGGGCCTTCGGGCCTGCGCTTTCCTTTCCGGGGCATGCGATGCGTCGTTACGTCTTTCCGCTCCTGATGGGCGTCTTCGGGGTTACGATCCTGATGAGCCTCGGGTTCTGGCAATTGCGCCGGATGGAGGAGAAACGCATCTACCTCGAAGAGATCGAGGCGCGGATTTCAAACGCGCCGATCCCCCTGCCAGCGGTGCCCGACGAGGCCCGCGACAAGTTCCAGGCGGTCACGACCGAGGGACGTTTCACCGGAGAATATCTGGAGGTGCTCGCGGGCAAGAAGGGCGCTAGTCCAGGCGTCATGGTGATCGAGGCCTTCGCGCTGCCCGACGGACGCCGGATCATGGTCCAGCGCGGTTTCGTCGAGGAGGAGGCGCGGAAGGTGCCCCGCCCGCCGCACGAGGCACGGGTCGAGGGCAACCTGCACTGGCCGGACGACACCAATGCCTTCACGCCGCCGCCGGACGAAAGGACCGGGCTCTGGTTTGCGCGCGACGTGCCGGCGATGGCCGCCAAGCTTGGCACGGAGCCGACACTGATTGTCGCAAGCCAGCCGACCGGTGACGGGATCGTGCCGATGCCGGTCGATACGTCGGGTATACCCAACGACCACTGGGGCTATGCGATCCAGTGGTTCCTGCTGGCGGCGACCTGGGCGGGGATGACAGGGTTCCTCCTCTGGCGTATCAGGACGCGGAAGGTCTGAAGGCGATGACGATGCAGTATATCTCGACCCGCGGCGCGGCCCCGGTCCTTGGCTTCGGCGAGGCGATGATGACGGGCCTTGCCCGCGACGGCGGGCTGTATGTGCCGGAAACGGTGCCGGTCCTGTCGAAGGCGGAGATCGCCGCGCTTGCGGGCGCACCCTACGAGGAGGTCGCGTTCAAGGTGATGCGGCCCTATCTCGGCGGGTTCTTCGCCGATGACGAGTTCCGCGACCTGATTGCAAGGGCCTATCAGGGCTTCCACCACGCCGCCCGCGCGCCGATGGTGCAGCTGGGGTCGAACCACTTCCTGCTGGAGCTGTTCCACGGTCCGACGCTCGCCTTCAAGGACTTCGCCATGCAGCTCATCGGGCAGATGATGCAGGCGGCGCTGGCCCGGACGGGCGAGCGGATCACCATTGTCGGCGCGACCTC
>JBKBVC010000033.1:0-9228 GCA_046289805.1 Tabrizicola sp. | reverse complement strand
CAGCCAGCCGCCCAGCACCGCCAGCAGCCCCGCCGGCAGCAGCCCCCCCAGCACGATGGCCAGCACCGCGCCCAGCCCGGCGCCGACGTTGATCCCCACGATGCCCGGATCGGCCAGCGGATTGCGGAACAGGCCCTGCAACAGCACCCCCGCCACCGCCAGCGCCGCGCCCACCGTCAACCCCATGGCCAGGCGGGGCAGGCGGATGTCATGCAGCACCACGGCATCGCGGGGGCTCAGCCCCTCACCGGCCATGGCCCGGACGAGCGTTCCGGGGCCAAGGCCCGCCGGACCCGTGGTCAGCGACAGGATCGCGGCCAGCAGCACGAAGCCCAGAAGGCAAAGGGTGACGACCGGCGGGGCGGGGGGCCGCAGCGCCGGGCGCGGCAGGTCGGGGGACAGGGCAACCATGGCTCAGCCCCCGTAAAGCAGGTCGTGCAGCGCCGCCGCCGCCTGCGGCGTGCGCGGGCCGAAGCCCAGCATCAGCATCCCGTCCATGCGCAACACGCTGCCCGACTGCCCGGCCGGCGTGGCCGCCAGTGCCGGATGGGCCAGCACATCGGCATCGGCGATGGCAAGGTCGCCCTCGCGGTCCATCATCAGGATCGCGTCCGGCGCGGCCTGCAACACGGCCTCGTCGGTCATCGGCTTGTAGCCGGCAAAGCCCGTGGCGGCATTCACCCCGCCCGCCAGGCGGATGATGCCCTCGGCCTCGGTGCCCTCGCCGCCCGCCATGACGCGCCCGCCCTGCAGCGACAGGACGAACAGCACCCGTTTCGGCTGCGCCACCGCCGCCGCGCGCGCCCGGGCCGCCTCCAGCCCCTCGGCTACGCTGGCGGCCAGCGCGCGGCCCTCGGAGGGAAGGTCGAGGGCCGCGGCCACCGCCTCGATCTTGGCGACCACGCCTTCGGGGTCGGTCGCCTCGGGGACGAGGACGAAGGGGATGCCGGCGGCCTTCAGCACCTCGACCGCCTCGGGCGGGCCGGCATCGCCTTCGGCCAGGATCAGCGAGGGGTTCAGCGCCAGGATGTTTTCCGGCGAAAGCGCCCGGATATAGCCGACATCGGGCAGGTCGGTAATGCTGTCGGGGTGGTTCGAGGTGGTGTCGCGCGCCACCAGCCGGTCCCCGGCGCCCAGGGCCACGGCGATTTCCGTGACCGAGCCGCCGAGGGTGATGATGCGTTCCTCGGTCCCGGCCAGCACCGGGATCACCGACAGGCCCAGGAGCAGGGCCAGTCCCAGATGCAGGCGCGCGAAGGTCGGGCAGATCATGCCGGCACCTCTTCCAGCCGGGGCAGGCCGGCGACCAGGGCATTCCAGGGCTCGGCCGGGGTGTCCTTGCGGTAGCCGAAAAGCTGAAGGATCAGCTCGCCCTCGGCCGAGAAGCCTTCGACGCTGAACACGTCGCCGGTGCGGGTGGGCTTCCAGACGCGATAGACCTCGGCCAGCCGGTCGGCGCGCAGGTGCAGGTTGAAGCGCGGGTCCATCACGTTGATCCAGGGGCCCATGGGCACGATGTTGTCGATCCGGCCGCCGTGGATCTGGATGCAGCCGGAATTGCCGACGAAGATCATCAGCGGAATCCCCGCCTCGGCCGCGCCCCGCAGGGTCAGCGTCACGGCCTCGGGCTCCAGCCGTTCGGCGTGGCGGGGGCCTGCGACACGGTAGGCGCCAAGCCGGTTCATGCCGTGATCCTTCACCAGGCCCAGGAACTGGTGCGTGTCGGTCATCCGGTCCCAGGCCGCGCGCAGCGCCTCGGCCCCGGCGGACTCGCCCCTGGCGGCTTGCACCGGGGCGCGCGGGGTCAGGTCCAGCCGCTGCGGCTGATCGGCCAGGCGCATGTTGCCCAGAAGATCGGCCCAGAGCTCATGCCGCGACTGCGGTTTCAGATGCACCTTGTGCACCGCATCTCCCGCCGCGTCGAAGACCTGGAGGCTGCGCTTCGGCCCGGCCTCCGACGGCTCTTCCACGGCGAAGGCATGCACCCAGTGCTTGCCGAAGATGCGCAGGTCGATTTCCGGGTCCAGCACCATCGAGGCGAAGGCGCCCGTGCGGTAGTCGGAATAGCGGCCCACCCGTTCGTGCACGCAATGTTCGTTGCGGGTCAGCGCCATGACCTCGCCCAGCCGGCCCACCCAGGGCATCAGCCGGTCCGGGTCGGCGGTGATTGCCGTGGCGCCGTGGCCGACATGGGCGGCGATCAGATCGGCTTCGGTCAGGCCGTGCTGCGCGGCGAAGTCGCGGGCGCGGGCCTTGGGGTTCTCTGCGCGCAGGGCGCGAATCGCGTCGGGGCCGGGCTTGGCCATGGGGCATCCTTCCGTGTTCTTGCAGGGACGCGCGTCTCTGGCGAAAGGCTGGGGCGCGGAGATTTCTTCGAATGTGTCAAGTGCTGGATACTTGACACTTACAGTCAGGATTTCTAGAAGCCAAATCCTGACAGTTCAAGTCAGAATCTTCTGCCGCCAGCCCCCCGGCCTTGCAGGCCATGGCCAGCCCTTCCGCAGACAAGATCCGAAGGGACAACCATGACCATGCCTATCGCCCCCACCGGCCGGGGGATCCTGCTTGCCACCGTTGCCGTCCTTGCGCTTGGCGCCGCCCCGGCGGATGCCCAGCAGCGGGAAGGCCTCTTCCAGATGCTGGGCCGCATCATCCTGGGCACCGGCAGCGCAAAGGTGGCCATCGACACGCCGCAGTCGGTGACCGCGATCGAGGAAGGCGACCTCGACACCCTCCAGCCCAAGACGCTTGCCGACGTGTTCAAGGGCGTGCCGGGGGCACAGGTGGCGGGCGCATCGGCCCGGATGCTGGGGCAGGCCTTCAACATCCGCGGCATCGGCAATGCCGAACAGGTCGCCTCGGAAGAGCGGATAAAGGTCACAGTGGACGGCGCGCCCAAGTTCTTCGAGGCCTATCGGGTGGGGTCGTTCTTCAGCGATCTCGATCTTTACAAGCGGGTCGAGATCCTGCGCGGCCCGGCGTCCTCGACGCTCTATGGCTCGGGGGTGATCGGCGGGGTCATCGCCTTCACCACCCGCGACGCCTCGGACTATCTGGCCGAGGGCGAAAGCACGGCGCTGAAGTTCCGCGCGGGCCATGCCACGAACGGCGACACCTGGAAGGCCGGCGTGACCTGGGCGCAGCGCGCGGGCAATGCCGAGTTCCTGGCCTCGCTCAACCGGTCGCGGGGCGGGGTGATGCAGGACGGATCGGGCACCGACATCCTGGGCACGCAGCACAATGCGACCTCGGGCCTGGTGAAGGGCAGGCTGAGCTTCGGCAATGACGGCGACCAGGCTTTGACGCTGGCCTATTCGCGCACCGGGACCGACCTGAGGGATTCGCCGGTTACTCCCACCGGCGGGGCCAGCATCATTCCGGTCTTCGGCATCGCCGACGTTCGGTCGCGTGACGAGACCGCGACGCTGACCTACGAGAACGGCTTTGCCGGCAGCGACCTTCTGGACCTGAAGGTGCAGCTGTCCTGGACAGACACCTGGCTGGAAAAGACCAACATCCGCCCCGGCCCCGGCCTGATGTGCATGCCGGGCACCTTCCAGGTGCTCTGCCCCAGCGAGTTCGAATACGAGACGCTGGCGCTGAAGGTCGAGAACCGCAGCGACCTGTCCGCAGGCGACTGGCGGAACACGCTGACGCTGGGCATTCAGCTGAGCGAGCAGGACCGCAAGGCGACCAGTTCCCTGGGCGTGCTGGGCTTCCATCCCCAGGGCGAGGATCGCAAGCTTGGGCTTTATGCCCTGGGCGAATTCGTCTGGAACGACCGCCTGACGCTCATCCCCGGCTTCCGGGTCGATTTCGGCGACCGCAAGGCGGTGGGCGTGCCGCCCTCGGCCGGGGCGGCGGACACCGAGGACACGGCGCGGTCCTATTCGCTGGCGGCGATGTATGATCTGTCCGACAGCCTGTCGGTCTTCGGCACCCTGGCCTCGACCCAGCGGATGCCGACGCTGGACGAGCTCTATTCCTACGGGCCGCAGGTCGCCAGCCTGAACCTGCGCAAGGAAACCGCGCGGACGGTGGAACTGGGCCTGGCGTGGAAGCGCGAGGGCGTGCTGTCCGAAGGCGACAGCCTGAACCTCAAGCTGACCGCCTTCCACAACGACATCGACGACATGATCGTCCGCAACTCCACCGGCACGCCGGGGGTTGCCCCCTATTTCGTCAACCTGCGTTCGGCCCAACTCTGGGGCGGAGAGCTGGAGGCCGCCTATGACGCCGAACGCTGGTTCGCCAGCCTCGCCTGGGCGAAGGTCAAGTCGAAGGACGGCACCACGGGGCTGCAACTGTCGGACACCCCGGCCGAAAACGTGGCCCTGACGCTGGGCTGGAAGCTGCCCGAGAAGGGCCTGACCCTGGGCTGGCGCGGCTACTACTTCGACGCGATCACCAACTACAGCCCCGGCTCGACCACGGTGAACGCCAATGCCTCGGCCCCGGCCTACGACACGCATGACCTGTTCCTGACCTGGGCACCGCAACAGGGCGCGCTGGAGGGGCTCGAGGTCAACCTGACGGTCGAGAACGTCTTCGACGCGACCTACCGCAACAACCTGGCGCTGGACAATGCGCCAGGGATGAATGCCAAGCTCACGATCGGCAAGTCCCTGACATGGTAAGGCTGGCCTTCCTTCTGCTGCTCGTCCTGGCCCCGGCGGCCCTGGCCCAGGGGACAGAGGCCCCGCCGCGCGTCACCACCGAAGCCCCGGCGCTGGCCCTGCCAGAGGCGGGGGCGGCGGGCGACGACAGGCCGGTGGTCGGGGCCGCCGAGGCGGATGGAAGGTCCGATCCGGCGGGGGCGGCGCGCCTCGCCCCGTCCCTAGTGGCAGAGCCCGCCCCCTCCGCCTCCGCGCCCGCGCCCGACACGGCTTCGGCAGGGGCGGCGGGCATGGCCCCGGCAACGGCAGAGGCGGAGCCGGACGTCGAGACCGATCTGGTCTCGCTGGTCCGCAAGGCGCATCCGGTAGTGCAGGGTGTGATGGGCCTTCTGGCGGCGGCGGTCTTTGCGGTGCTGACCGTCTTCCTGTTCAAGGTTTTCGAGTTCGCCCTCGCCTTCGCGCGCCTTTCGCGCGAGACGCGCGCCCTCGCCGCGCAGCCGGGGTTGGATCCCCCGGTCCAGGGTCCGGGACCGCTGGCCCGGTCCTGCCGCGCCGCCAGCGCGGAAGCCGCGGCACTGCCCCGGCCGCTGACGCCAGAGCTGCGGGCCGCCGCGCGCGAGCGGCTGGACCTGACGCTTGCCCGCATCGAGGCGGGCGCCGTGCGGCAGATGCGCTCGGGCACCGGGCTTCTGGCCACGATCGGCTCGGTCGCGCCTTTCGTGGGCCTGTTCGGCACCGTCTTCGGCATCATGAACAGCTTTCTCGCCATCGCCGCGACGCGCACCACGAACCTTGCCGTCGTCGCCCCCGGCATCGCCGAGGCGCTTCTGGCCACCGGCATCGGGCTGGCGGCGGCGATCCCGGCGGTGATGCTTTACAACCGCGCGCTGCGCCGGATCGCCGAGTTCCGCCATCGGCTGGCCGACGGCACGGCCGAGATCCTGCGCCGGTTCAGCCGCGCCTGCGACGCGCGCATGGGGCAGGGGGCCTGACATGGCGCTGCGGCTGGGCGAGGACGAGGAAGAGCTGAGCGAGATCAACGTCACGCCCTTCATCGACGTGATGCTGGTCCTGCTGATCGTCTTCATGGTGGCGGCGCCCCTGTCTACCGTGGACGTGCAGGTGAACCTGCCCGGCTCCTCCGCACCCCCGTCCGAGCGGCCCGCAGAACCGCTCTGGCTGACCTTCACCCGCGACCGTGCGCTGCTTCTGGACGAAACCCCGGTCGGACCCGCCGCCCTGGGCGCGGCGCTGGACGGCCGCACCGGAGGCGACCGGGACCGGCCCGTGTTCCTGCGCGCCGATCGCAGCGTGGACTATGGCGCGCTGATGGGGGTGCTCGATGCCCTGCGCGGCGCCGGCTATCTGAAGGTGGCTCTGGTCGGGCTGGAGGCCGCCCCGTGACCCGCCGCACTCCGCGCCTGTTCGGCTGGACGGCAGCCGCGCTTGGGGCGGCGGCGCTGCTCTCCGGGGCGGCGCTGGCCCTCACCGCCAGCCGCCAGCCGGAACCGGCCCCGCTGATCCTGTCGCTGGCCCCGATGCCGCCCGCCGCCCCCGCCATCGCCGCCGTCTCGGACCCCGCCCCCGAGGTCTCCGACGAGGCCCCGGACCTGCCGCAGGAAACCGCCGCTTCGCCTCCGCCGGAAGAGGCCCCGAGGATTGCGGCCGCCGATCCCGCCCGGCCCGAGACCGCCCCGGCCGATACGTTGAGCGAACCCGTGCCCGACCTGCCGGTGCTGGCCGACGTGGCGCTACCCGCGCCGGTGCCCGAACCCAGGCCCAAGGCGCGGCCGGAACCGAAGGCCAGGGCCGAAACCAGCCCGAAGATCAAGCCAACGACCAAACCGACGTCCGAGACGAAGAAGGACGCGAAGCCGAAGGCCGCAACCAGTTCCGGGACCTCGGCGCCGGCGGCTTCGGCCAGGGCGCAGGGCGGGGCCAAGGTCTCGCCGGCGGCCTATGCGAAGGCGGTGATGAAGAAGGTTCGCGCGACGAAGAAGAAAACGGGCGCCGGGCGCGGGACGGTGGTTGTCGGCTTCAGCATCGCCCCGGACGGAAGTCTCGCCGGAGTGCAGGTGCTGCAAGGGTCGGGCAATGCCGCCCTCGACCGGATCGCCACCGATCACATCCGCCGCGCGGCCCCGTTTCCGCCGCCGCCCGAGGGGGCGGGAACCAGCTACTCCTTCGAATTCGTCGGGCGCTGACCGGACGTTGCGGAATGACTCGCAGCTGGATACCGCCTTCGACAGGGCGGGCCGATCACGATGCACCGGCCGCCTGCCAGTTCGGGATCACGTCCGACTGCGGCGAGGATCCCGCCATGCAGGATTAGTTACATAACAATCCTTATCGGCTACCCTGATGCGGCCGCAAGGCAGACCTTTCGCTTGCGGGCAAAGCCGGAATCGCGCCCCGTCCTTCAGACATGAGGAGTCGGAGGCAAGGAACGAACGGCATCCTGTGCTGGCGCGATGCGTGTTGTTTCGGCCAGCAGCGCATCACCCGTGTCGCGGTCACCGCGAACCGGCGCCTGTCTGAAACCCTGGCTTACGCCAGGCGGATCCAGCCCCCCCTTTTCGGTGTGCAGTCACGCGATGCGGCCCACTGACTGCGCACCCGGACACTGCGCACCTGCGCACCCAAGGTGCGCACCCGGATTTCCGGCCTGACACTGGCGACGCTTCGGGCAGCAGCCCCCCGCACAAGGCCAGCCCTCGGGAAGGACCCGCAAGACGCCCCTCATCCTTCCTCCGTCGGTCGCCGGCCGATGGCCGAGGCCTTGACCAGACGGCGGAGCAACCCGTCGCTGACCGCCGGCATCTTCGCAGACGGCCGGCCTGCGTCGGGCGCAACCTCTGGCAACAGAAGGTTGTCCAGGGCCTTTTCGAAATAGCGCCAGGTCCGCAGGACAGGCGGGATACGCCCGCTGGCGGCCCTCCTTTCAAGAACCGGCACCAGATCCCGCGCGATATCCAATCCCCTCTTGCGCCACTCTGCCAATATCGCGCGATCATCTGTCAGCCAGGCCCGGTTCTCCGGCGTCGCCCAGGGGCCAAGCGCTGCCAGCGCAACGCATAGGTCGCCATCCTCTTCCTTGCGAAGAGTAGTGATGTTCACTTTCATCTGTTCCTGACCGGACTCCGTTTCCGGGGGGTGCGGCAAGGGTTGCCGCAATGCCTCCGCCCCGAGGCGAGCCAGGTGGCTGTCAATCGTCTCGGCCACGCGCCGGCCCCAGCGGGGATGCCCGCCATCGGGCAGTGGCCGGCGTTCGGGCCAGGCCTGCAACAGGATCGCATCCGTCGTTCTGCCGCCATGCGCCGAAATCCGTCCGGTTCGCCCGATCACGCCCCGATCCGTCAAGCGCCGCAGTACCGACCGCACGGTCCGCACGCTCAAGCCGGTCAGTTCTGCAAGGCGCCGCTGGCCGATGATCGTGCACCCGAACTGGTCCGCATGCTGAGCCAGTGCAGCCAGAACCAGCCGGTCGGATGGCCTCTGATCCGCCAGGGACCAGGCCCAGCTGACCGCCAGAGGCCGAGGGTATCTCGGCACCGTTGGGCTTGTCCGTTCAAGCTTCGCATGGGTGCGCCGCGTGTCTGTCGAATCCGTCATCCCGAGTCTCCATCGCAGGGATCTTCCAGCAACAGATTGGCAACATCAGCATAGTGTGCATGTGGGTAGAAATGCTGGTGTTTCTGCTCCACAAGGTGCGCGGGGTGCGCACCGATGCATGGGGAGGGCCGAAGATTCCGACATGAGGCGCGCCCTGGAAGACCAGCCGCACCACGGATCGGCAGCCGAAGGCCGGGTCGCAGCGGATTTTCGGCGCCGCGCCGTTGACCTCGCGCGGCGGATTGCCCGGCACATCGAAGGCATCGAGGGCCTGGATGCCGCCACCGACCGCGCCGACGACGTCCTGGCCAACTACGATTTCCTGCTTCAACAGGGGCTGAACGCGCCGGAAAACCTCTCTGACCGCGAGAACCTCCATACGCGAATCACCCTCACGATGTCCCTCACCGCATCCCGTGACCGCACCGCCTGGTTGTCATTGGCCGGGTTGGCCGTGCATTTCCTGCAAGAGGGACACCCGCTTCCTGCGCATATCCGCGACTTCGTGATCGAGGTTCTGGAACGACGTTGTCCTTGCCCGAAGGTCCGCGGCCGGCCGGCACATGCAGAGCTTCGGCGCCGACTGATCTGTGTGATGATTGCGTACATCGCCGAGACGTTTCAGCTGCGTCCGACGCGCAACGACATCAGCACCCATCGCGACAGTGCCTGCGATATCGCGGCCGAGGCGATGGCCTCGCTGGGTCTCACCCCGTCCACCTACAGCGGGCTCAAGCGGATCTGGCAAAAGCGCGACCCGGATCTGCTCTGATTTCACGCGCCGACTTGGGGGCAAGGTGTTTTCGACCTTGACCATGGAGAAGAGGTCATCCCCGCGTGGGCGGGGAACACGAGGTCGGGGTGCCGACGCGCACGTCAGCCGCCGGGTCATCCCCGCGTGGGCGGGGAACACACGTCCCCGATATAGGCGCGGTTCCCGAGGTCCGTGTCATCCCCGCGTGGGCGGGGAACACACATGCGTCATTGCGGCCAAGGGGAA
>JBKBVC010000439.1:0-1987 GCA_046289805.1 Tabrizicola sp. | reverse complement strand
TTCGGCTGACCTCACCGCCTTCGTCCCCGGCCGTCGCTTCGATGACAACGGCCACGTGCTGCTGCGCTACAAGGGGGGGGCGAAGGGCATGCTCTGGTGCAGCCAGGTCGCGCCCGGCAACGAGAACGGGTTGCGCCTGCGCGTCTATGGCACGAAGGGTGGGCTCGAATGGGCGCAGGAGGATCCGAACTATCTCTGGTTCACCCCCTTCGGCCAACCGAAGCGCCTGATTACCCGCGGCGGCGCCGGATCGAGTCCCGAGGCGGCCCGCGTCACCCGCGTCCCCCCCGGCCATCCGGAGGGCTATCTGGAAGGCTTCGCGAACATCTACACCGAGGCCGCCCGCGCCATCCGGGCTGCCAAGGCGGGGACTGCCGTTCCGGAGGGCACCATCTTCCCGGGTCTGAAGGAGGGACTCGAAGGCGTGGCCTTCGTCGATGCCTGCGTCCGATCCTCTGCCAGAAACGGCGCCTGGACAGCCTTGAACCTGTAACCTGCTCGCTCTGCTTGCCCTTTACCGAAATACTCCACGGGGGTCCGGGGGTGTGAAACCCCCGGCTTCGTCCACGGCGGGAGTGCCGGCCTGCCGGCAGAGCCTAGACCGCTCGCGCTGCAACCAGAGGACCGTCAGAAGCAGCGGCGCGTTTCCGATCTCGCCTGTGGCCATCACCTCGACCAGCCGGTCGAAGGACAAGAGGTGCCCCTTGATGTCCTCGGCCTCGTCGGGTGACCCGAATACCCCCGCCACCCCGTCCGGCAGGTCGCAGAGCGCCACGAAGGAATAGAGATATTCCGCCACCGCCCCCGGCGTCGGATAGTATTCCGCCACCTTTTCCAGCGCACCGAGGACCAGCCCCGCCTCTTCCACGGCCTCGCGTCTGGCGGCCTCTTCCGGCGTCTCGCCCGGGTCGATCCGGCCGGCGATGGCCTCCAGCTGCCAGGGCAAGGGGTCGCCGCGACCAAAGGGACCCATGCGGAACTGCTCGACCAGGAGAACCCGGTCGCGCCGCGGGTCGTAGGGCAGGACCGTCACCGCATCACCGACGACAAAGACCTCGCGGGTCAGCTCATTGCCGAGGCTGCCGTCAAAGCGGCGATGGCGCAGCCGGTGGACATTCACCGCGAAGAACCCGGCATGGGACGGCGTGACCGGCCCCGCCTCGACCTCTCCCGTCCCCTGGCGCAGCCGGCGCCCGGCAGCAGCGGCGGCCCGGATCCGGCTTGCGGCCTCGACCCTCAGTCCGGGCAGCCGACGCGCCATAACCTCGGCAGGCAGATGGCCGAAGCCCTGCAGCACCAGCGCGGCAAGCGCCAGCCCCTCCTCCCCGCCGGGCAGGCCGTCCCGCCCCAGCACTGCGACCAGATAGTCTGCGCGGGCACCGGCACCTGCCGGGTCCACCCCCGACACGAGCGACCGCAGCTCGGGTGGCCAATCCTGCGGGATCCCGGTCAAGTCACTTCCAGCGCCGGCCCGCATTCTCGGACAGGAGCCCGGCGATCACCCCGCCCAGCAGGATCGTGCCGAACACGCCCAGCGACAACAGCCCGCGCGACCGCTGCGCCATAACCTGAAACACGTCGAGGATCGCATCCAGCGCCCCTTCGTAGCGCATCTTGACCGAGTTCATCAGCATCTCGCGCAAGGCCAGCATGAACAGCGCCACCACTGCCAGCACGAAGGCGGTCTTGATCCCCGCGCCCGCCGCCTCGACATAGCCCTTGCCGACCGAGGAACCCATCACCGACCAGCCAACGAACAGGCCGATCACCGCCGCGCCCTCCCGGATCGGTCCGGCGGCAGAGGCATCGGGAATGTTCATCGCGTAGTAGTTGGCCATGATCCACCCAACGACCGCGAAGGACACCGCGGCCATGAGTTTCGCGGCGGTCGGCAGGGGTGATGCCATGCAAAGAAGCCCTCAGTTCGGACGCGTCACCGTGATCTGCGTCACGTCGCAGTTTCCACCCTGGAAGGCTCCCGCGCAAG